>CATMOC010000509.1 GCA_950071955.1 uncultured Mesorhizobium sp.
CTTGCGCTCTCGATGATGGGGTTGCTGGAACCGACGTTGACGAACGGCATGCTGGCGGTCACGGTGATGTGGTGGCCCTGGTACACGCGACTCGTCTACAACCTCACCCGCTCGGAGAAGGAAGAAGGCTACGTGCTCGCGGCGGAGGTGATCGGCGCTTCGAAAGCGCATGTCATCTTCCGTGAGATCCTGCCGAACTGCGTGCCGTCGATCGTCACCAAGATGACGCTCGACCTCGGCTTCGTCATTCTCATCGCCTCCTCGCTCTCATTCCTCGGGCTCGGCGTGCAGCCGCCCACCCCGGACTTGGGCTCCATGGTGGCCGACGGCGCAAAGTACCTGCCCGATTCCTGGTGGCTGACGGTGTTTCCGGGACTCGCCATCCTCGTGGCGGTCTTTGGCTTCAACCTGCTTGGCGATGCATTGCGGGACGTGCTGGGAGCCGAGCAATGACCGCGCCGTCGCTTCTGATCCGCGACCTGCACCTTGCCTTCCGCGGTTGGGCCGGGCAGGTCGACGTGCTGCACGGGATTTCCCTCCATATCAACAAGGGCGAGCGGGTAGCGCTCGTGGGCGAATCCGGATCGGGCAAGTCGGTCACCGCGCGCATCGTTCTGGGCCTGCTGCAGCAGACTCGCAGTGCCCGGGTCTCCGGGCTCGTCGCATTCGAGGGCCGCGATCTCGCCAGGATGACGGAGGCGGAGCGGCGTCGCCTGCGCGGCAACCGCATGTCGATGATCTTTCAGGACCCGATGTCCTCTCTCAACCCGGTTTATCGCATCGGCGAACAGTTCCACGAGGTCCTCGAGCGGGCGGAGCCCGGCATCGGTCCCGTCGCCGCACGCGACAAGGCCGCCGCCGCGCTCGCGGACGTCGCTATCCCCGATCCGGAACGCGCGCTCGATTCCTATGCATTCCAGCTTTCGGGCGGGATGAACCAGCGCGTCATGATCGCGATGGCGCTGGCCAACGAGCCCTCGCTGCTGATCGCCGACGAGCCGGGTACCGCACTCGACGTCACCGTGCAGGCGCAGACGCTGGAACTGATGCGCGACCTCGTCGCAAAGCACCACACCTCGGTGCTCTTCATCTCCCATAATCTGGGTGTCGTGCGGGAATTCGCGGACCGGGTCTACGTCATCTATAAGGGCCGCATCGTCGAACATGGCTGCACGGCCGATCTCTTCGCCGATCCGCGCCATCCCTACACGCGCGCTCTCCTCGCGGCGGTGCCCCGGATCACCGGTGAGGGCATTCCCGAGATCGATGATGTCTCGGAGGCCTACTTCCAGCCGCTCGTGGTCCATGAAGGCTGCGAGGAACCGGAGGTAGAGGCATGATCCATCTGCTTTCGCTGCAAGGCGTCTCGAAGGTCTTCGTGCAGGGCAGGCACGAGGTGCGTGCCCTCGACAACATTATCCTCGACGTGGCCGAGGGCGAATGCCTCGCGGTCGTGGGCGAAAGCGGCTCCGGCAAGTCGACCCTCGCGAACCTCGTCCTCGGCATTTATCCGCCCTCGACAGGGACGATCGCGTTCCGGGGAGAGGTGCTTCCCGCAAAGCGCGAGCTCGTGCATCGCCGGGCGATCCAGCTTGTCCAGCAGAACCCGCTCTCTTCGCTGAATCCGCAACGCTCGATCGGCGCGTCGCTGCGCTTGCCGCTTGATGTGCACGGCCTGGGCGAGCGAGGCCGACGCGGCGATCACGTCGGGCAGCTTCTGGAGGAAGTCGGCTTGCCGGCGGACTATGCCGGCCGCTCCCCGTCCTCCCTGTCCGGCGGAGAGCGCCAGCGCGTGGCGATCGCCCGAGCGCTGGCGTGCGAGTCCGAGCTCGTCGTACTCGACGAGCCTACATCAGCGCTTGACGTGCTGGTGCAGGCAAGGGTGCTGAAGCTCCTCAACGACCTGCGGAGCAGGCGCGGCCTCACCTACGTCTTCATCACGCATGATCTCTCGGTCGTCCGCAACATCGCCGACCGGGTCGCCGTCTTCGAGCGCGGCAGACTGGTCGAGCTCAATCCGACCGAGAAAATCTTCTCCGACCCGGACCACGCCTATACGCGCCGCCTGATCTGCGCTGTTCCGGTCGTGACGGCCGACGAAGTGCGGCTACGCGACCGTCTCATGAAGAAGGAAAATACAAGTGCCTGACTATGCCAAGTTCCTTGCGGCGGCGGGGGCCGCCACTCCGCAGCCGCAGACTGCCTTCGACAGTCTGTGCGCCCTGACGCAGGAGTTGGTCGGCGCGAAGCTGTTCACGATCATGACCAGCGACCGTGCGCAGCGCGTCAACGCGCGGGTCTATTCTAACATGCCGGACGCCTATCCGGTCTCCGGAACGAAGCCGGCCAACGAGACAGATTGGTCCCGCAGGGTGGTCGGCGAGAAGAAGACGTTCGTCGCCAACGACATTGAAGACATCAAGGCGGTTTTCGACGATTGGGAACTGATCCGTTCGCTCGGGTGCGAGAGCGTCATGAACGTGCCGATCCTCATCGACGGCGAGGTCGCCGGAACCATCAACTGCCTGCACGCGGCGGGCCACTATACGCCCAAACGGGTCGAGGCCGCCGAGGTGCTCAAGCTGCCCGGCCTCGTGTGCCTTCTTCTCCACGAACGCATGAAGAGTAGGGGAGCCTGACCATGGCCGAGACCACCATCCGCGTCGCAACAGATGTCGGCGGGACATTTACCGATCTCGTCTGCTTCGAGACCGATGCCGCGACAGGCGAGGCGCGCGTCATCACCGCCAAGTCCGACACGACGCCGCCCAATTTCGAGGAAGGCGTTCTGAATGTGCTTGCCAAGGGCGGGGTCGATCCGGCATCGATCGACTTCCTGGCGCATGGCACCACCGTCGTCATCAACGCCCTGACCGAGCGAAAGGGTGTCAAGGTCGGGCTGATCACGACCGAAGGTTTTCGCGATTCTCTTGAGATCGCGCGTGGCAACCGGCCGGACTTCTTCAACCTGCATTACGAGAAGCCTAAGCCTTTCGTGCCGCGCTACCTGCGCCGCGAGCTTCCCGAACGCACGAGCTACAAGGGCGAGGAACTGAAGCCGCTCGACCTGTCCGAGCTGCCGGCCATCCTGGAGGACTTCAAAGCCGACGGTGTCGCGGCGGTCGCGATCTCCTTCCTGCATTCCTACGCGGACCCCTCGCATGAGGAGCGCACGATGGCGGAGGTAGGGAAACTCTGGCCAGAGGTCTCCGTCGTCTCTTCGCATCAGATCACGCGCGAATGGCGCGAGTACGAGCGCACCAACACCGCTGTGCTGTCGGCTTATGTCCAGCCCATCGCCGAGCGCTACCTGTCGCGGCTCGCCAACGGGCTTAGAGCGAAAGGGCTGAAGGGCAGCCCCTACATCATGCAGTCGAACTGCGGCGTGGATTCGCTGGAATCGGTGTC
>CATMOC010000510.1 GCA_950071955.1 uncultured Mesorhizobium sp.
CCTGATGTGGCTCGGCGGAGGTTTCGAGAACCAAGCATAAACGGACATTCGTTTCGAAACGTCAGTACACCCACCGACGCTGGTGGCACTATCACCCGGTTGGAGCTGTCGAAGAGCCCCTGGACCGTGGCCTGGAGGCGGGCCTTGACCTTCTCACCGGCGGGCGGCTGATGTGCGACGCGAACACGGCCCGCGACATCCTGCGGCCCCAGCCCCGCCGAGACGATTTCAGGCTCGGTGAAGCACACCGCCGCAATGGTCACCGGATCAAACCGCTTGTCATGGCCCGCGATGATTTCCGCGACCACCTCGCCCTGGGCCGAGCCCTTGTGGGCCAGCATGGGTTCGCCGGTCAGATCGCCGACGGCCCAGACGTTCTTCATGCTGGTGGCGCAGCGGTCGTCGATCTTCACGAACGGCCCGGCCATGGCCACGCCCATATTCTCCAGACCCCAGCCCTTGGTGCGGGGGCGGCGACCGACGGTGACCAGCACCTTGTCGGCCTCGACCGTGGCGTCCTTGCCGTCCGCGTCGGTGAAGGCGAGCGAGCGCGAGCCGGCGGAATACCGGTCGGCCTTGGCGCTGGTCATCACGGTCACGCCGAGCTTCTCAAGCCGCCGCGCCACCGGCTTCGTCAGTTCGGCGTCGTAGAGCGGCAGGATGCGGTCCATCGCCTCCAGCACCGTCACCTTCGCGCCGAGTTTTGCAAAGGCGGTGCCCATCTCCAGGCCGATGTAACCCGCGCCGACCACCGCCAGCCGTTCGGGAATTTCCGTCAGCGCCAGCGCCTCGGTCGAGGAGATCACGTTCTCGCCGAAGGGAAGGCCGGGCAGTTCGACCGAAACGGATCCGGTAGCGATTACAATGGTCTCGGCTTCGATAACCTGCGGCCCGGTGGAGGTCTCGACCACGACAGTCTTGCCGTCGCGGAATTTCGTCCATCCGTCGACATGCTTGACGTTCGCCTTCTTCAGGAGCCCGCTGACGCCGTTGGTCAGCCGGCGCACGATGCCGTCCTTCCATTCGATGGTTTTCGAAAAATCGATCGCCGGATCGGCGGCGCTGATGCCGAGCGGCGACCTGCCGCCTGAAAACTCGTGCAGCTTGAAATACTCGTCGGCGGCGTGGATCAGCGCCTTGGACGGGATGCAGCCGACATTGAGGCACGTCCCGCCCGGCCTCTTCGCCTCCACGATCACCGTGTCGAGGCCGAGCTGCCCGGCACGGATGGCGCAGACATATCCCCCCGGCCCGGCGCCGATCACGAGGAGCTGGCACTTCATGTCTCTCACGATCTCACTCCTCGATGAAGATCGACGCCGGCGTCTCCAGCAGGGCCTTCACCCGCTGCACGAACACCGCCGCGTCCCACCCGTCGACGACCCGATGGTCGAAGCTCGACGACAGGTTCATCATCTTCTTCGGCACGAACTGCGTACCGTCCCACATCGGCCGCACCTGCATCTTGTTCACCCCGACGATCGCCACCTCCGGATGGTTGATGACAGGGGTCGTCGCGATGCCGCCCAGCGCACCGAGCGAGGTGATCGTGATCGTCGAGCCCGACAGTTCCTCGCGCGTCGCGGTGCCGTTCTTGGCGGCCTCCGCCAGCCGGTTGATCTCGCCCGCCGCGCCCCACAGATCGAGCGCCTCGGCGTGGCGCACCACCGGCACGACCAGCCCGTTGCGCGTCTGCGCGGCAATTCCGCAATGCACGCCGCCGAACTGGCGCACCAGGCCGGCCTCGTCGTCGTAATGGGCATTGATGTTCGGCTGGTCCCTGATCGCCTTGACCATGGCCATCAGCAGGAAGGGCAGGAGCGTCAGCTTCGGCCGGTCGTCCTTGCGCGTGGCGTTGAGGCTCGCGCGCAACTGTTCCAGTGCCTCCATGTCGATCTCCTCGACATAGGTGATATGGGCGATGCGCGACTTCGACAGCGCCATTTTTTCGGCGATCTTGCGCCGCAGCCCCACGACCTTGAGTTCGGTGACGCGGCTGTCCGGCATCTTTCCCGAAGGCGCGCCGGGCCGGGCGCCCTGTTCGACGTAGAGGTCGAGATCCTCATGCGTAATCCGTCCCGCGGGGCCGGTGCCGGGAACGAAGCGCAGGTCGATGCCGCGCTCGCGCGCCTTGAGCCGCACGGAGGGCGCCGCCAGCGGCTTCTCGCCTTCCTTGCGCGAATGCGAGGACAGCGTGCGTTTCGGTTCGGAGGCCTTTTTCGGCCGCGCTGCCGGCTCGGGCGCCCGCTCCTCGGCCTCTTCCTCCCCTTCTAGGCCTGCGTCTTCGTCTTTCCGCTTTGCCGTGCTTGCCTCGGGCATCGCCTCCTTGGCCGGCTTGGCCTTCGCAGGTGCACCCTTGTCGGCGGAGACATTGCCTTCGCCGGAAACTTCGAGCTTCAGCAGCGGTGCGCCGACGGCGATCTGCTCGCCGACCTCGCCGCCGATCCATTCCACCGTGCCTTCGACGGGGGAGGGGATCTCCACCGTCGCCTTGTCTGTCATGACGGCGGCAAGCACCATGTCCTCGGTGACCGGGTCGCCGACCTTGACGTGCCACTCGACCAGTTCGGCCTCGGCGATGCCTTCGCCGACATCCGGCATCTTGATGACGAAGGTTCCCATCTCAGCCCTCCATCACGTCGGTGAGTGCCGCGGCCAGCCGCGCGGGACCGGGAAAATAGGTCCATTCCTGCGCATGCGGATAGGGCGTGTCCCAGCCGGCGACGCGGCGGATCGGCGCTTCCAGATGATAGAAGCAGTGCTCCTGCACCAGCGCGGCCAGTTCCGCGCCGAAGCCCGATGTCAGCGTCGCCTCGTGCACGATCACGCAGCGCCCGGTCCTCTTCACCGACGCAACGATCGTGTCGAGATCGAGCGGATGCAGGGTCCTGAGATCGATCACCTCGGCATCCACGCCGCTCTCCTCGGCCGCGGCTTCGGCGACATAGACCATCGTGCCGTAGGCGAGTACCGTCACTGCCGAGCCCTCTCGCCGCACCACCGCCTTGCCGAGCGGCACGGTGTAGTGCCCGGCTGGCACCTCGCCCAGCGGGTGTTTCGACCAGGGGATGATCGGCTTGTCGTGATGGCCGTCGAAGGGGCCGTTGTAGAGCCGCTTCGGCTCGAGGAAGATCACCGGGTTCTCGTCCTCGATGGAGGCGATCAGCAGCCCCTTGGCGTCGTGCGGATTCGACGGGACAACGACCTTCAGGCCCGAGACGTGGGTGAACAGCGCCTCGGGCGACTGGCTGTGCGTCTGGCCGCCAAAAATGCCGCCGCCGGTCGGCATGCGCACCGTCAGGGGACAGGTGAAGTCGCCGGCCGACCGATGGCGAATGCGCGCGGCCTCCGAAACGATCTGGTCGTAGGCCGGATAGACGTAGTCGGCGAACTGGATTT
>CATMOC010000511.1 GCA_950071955.1 uncultured Mesorhizobium sp.
ATCGCGGCCGGCGTCCCTTCTCCCCGTTTGCGGGGAGAAGGTGCCCGAAGGGCGGATGAGGGGCGGCGCGAGGGTCGGATGAAGCCGTTCGCAGGATCAGGCCGGCTGCTTCGTGCGCCAGCTGTCGGCGTAGTTCTCGCGGGCTTCGCGTGCATAGGGAGTGGGCGACACGCGCACGCGGATTTCAGCCTGCTTGTGGCGTTCGGTGGAACTCTTGCCGCTGCCGCCGTCGGGCTCGCCCCAGACCAGCGTCAGCACGTCGCCCTCCTTGACGTCCGGATCGACGATGCCGAGCGACAGCATGCAGCGCTCGTTGAAGGAGTAGCCGTTGAACATCGAGAGCCCGGCGAGTCGGTCGCCGATCATCACCCGGTCGAAGCCCGAGGAGGCGTAGTTCGGCTGCGGCAGGTCGAGCCACTTGTAGTTCTCCTCGCCCGGCCTGAAGGCTGAGTGGATGACCTTCATGACGTCCTCGTCGTTCCACTCGAAGGTGACCTTCTTGCGCGACGGCTTGTCTTTCATGGACCCGAGCGCATCCTTGCCGATGAAGCCGTCCTTCTTCCAGCCGATGTAGAAGCCGTAACCGAGTTCGAACGGGGTGGTGTAGTAGTCCTCGATGTCGTCGGAGACGAAGCTGCCGCCGATCGAGCCGTTCGCCTCGTAGGAATCGGCACCCAGCCACTCGCGGTATTCCTCCATCATGCCGCCGCCGGTGTAGATGGCGGGCAGGGGAGAGGGGATCCAGCCGGATTCCAGCGTGTTGGTCGAATAGGCGCGGGAGCCGACGCGGCGCAGATCGACGCCGGCATCCTGCGCGGCCTGCAGGATCACCGACTGCACGTAGGCCTTGTCCTCGTAAGGTCCCCAGACCTCCAGCCCCGGCGCGCCGGCCATGCCGTGGCGCAGCGCGCGCACCTTCTTCGAGCCGGCGTTGATCCAGTCGACGTGGAAGAACTTGATCTCCTGGACGGGACCGCCGTTCATGGCGTCGAGCACCTTGTTGGCGTCCGGTCCCTGGATCTGGAAGCGGTAGTGCGTGCGGTAGATCGCCTTGCCGTCGGGGCGCGAATCGGAGCGCGGATCGCGCTGCAGGCGCACGTTCCACTTGCCCACCGCCTGCTGGAACTGCACCCAGTTCGCCGTCGGGGCGCGGCCGACCAGCACGAATTTGTCGTCGCGCTCGCGGAAGATGATCATGTCGCCGATCACGTGCCCCGTTGGCGTCACCGGCACGAAGTGCTTGGCCTTGCCCGGGGTAAAATTCTTGAAGGAGTTGATGGCGAGGTAGGAGAGCAGTTTCTCCGCGTCCGGCCCCTCGACCTTCAGTTCGGCCATGTGGTGCGACTGGTCGAACAGCACGGCGGATTCGCGCCATGCTCGCTGCTCGTCGCGCCAGTTGGTGAATTCCGGCGCCACCACGGGGTAGACATAGGCGCCGATCTTCGAATTGCGCAGCATGCGGACGGTGTTGCCGGCCTCCTGCAGCCTCTGTTCCAGGTTCTTTGCACTCATCTTGGGTTTCCTCCTGCTTGAGAGTGGTTGAAAGTATCGGAGAGCGCGTCGCGCCTCGGGTTTCCTATCGTCCGGTCCGGATCAGCGACCCGCCCGGGACCTGTTCCAGCACCTTGTCGTCGCGCAGCGCGAGCCTCAGGTGCCGGCCGGCCAATCTCGCATGTTCCTGCATGATCGCCTGCGCGCGGGCGCCCTGCCGGTTGGCGATCGCCTCGGCCACGCAGCGGTGCTGGTCCTGCGCCACGATCAGCACGCCGCGCGATTCCGGCATCAGCGTCTGCGCCTTGATGAAGGCGTTGGGCGACGCGAACGGCAGCGACACCGCCCGCTCGATCTGCCGCTTCAGCGACGGGCTTTCCGCCAGTTCGACGATCAGCGCGTGGAGCCGCGCATTGGCGCTCATGTAGCGCATGAAGCCGTCCTCGCTGTCGAGCGAGGCGGGCACCAGCCTGTCCAGTTCCGCCACGCATTCGTGCAGCGCCGCCAGACGCACCGTGGAGGAGCCGCGCTCGGCGGCGAGCCGCGCCGCGAGCCCCTCCAGCGTTCCGCGGATCTCGATGGCATCGAAGACGTCGGTCTCGGAGAAGGATTTGACCGCGAAGCCGCCCGAAGGGATCGCCTCGACGAAGCCCTCCTCCTCCAGCCGCTGCAGGGCGGCCCGCACCGGCGTGCGCGAAATGCCCGTCTGCTCGACGATCGCCAGTTCCGAGACCCGCTCGCCGGGACCGAGGCTGCCGCTGAGTATCATGCCGCGCATGGCGAGCAGCGCGACGGTGGCGCGCGATTGCCCGCCCGCCTCGCCGCGCCCCTGCGTCTCGAACTGTTCGGCCTTGTTCATCGAGCCCCTTGGTTTCGCAACCGCTGCCCTGGTCCAGCCGCGGCGCGAGCTATGTATACAGTCTGTATGCGATAGCCGCCGTTGTCAATTCCGTCAATGGCTATTCCGGGCGCCCAAGTGGGCCTTGCGAATGCGCATGGCAAATGTTGCGGCGAACTCCGCACGCTCTCCCGTAGAGCCATGCGCACCACCTGCCACGGGCGTTCGTCGCTGCCGGAGATGCTCCGCTTGGATGGGGCGAAATGTATGCAGGCGGTCAATCCGTCGCGGGCAAGTGGCAACGCCTTCATTCCGGGAAATGAAAGGCTTTGCCCATGCAGGTCAGTCGTTTCCGGAGATGTGAATGTCGCGCACTGGAAATTGACGTCCCTTGCGCTACCTCATAATGTATACAGGATGGCCAGATACTGGCCGGCATGCGAGGAGGATACGATGTTCGGGTTTTTCGATCGGCGACAGGAACAGGACGCGCTTGCCGGGTCCGGATACGACCTTCGTTCCTTCCTGGAAGGGTTCTCGATCGAGGTCATGCCGCGCACCGCCGCCAAGGTCGAAAACTTCCGCGATCTGCTCCCTTCCGGCACGCGCGTATACATTGCGCACATCGAAGGCACCCCCATCGACGACATGGTCGCGACGGCGAAACGCCTCTCCGGCGATGGCTTCGAGGTCATGCCCCACATCCCGGCGCGCCTCATCCGCGATGCCGGCGAGTTCGAAACCTGGGTCGGCCGCTACCGCGAGGAGGCCGGCGTCGACCAGGCGCTGCTTCTGGCTGGCGGCGCGGCGCAGCCGGCCGGCGATCTCACCAGTTCGATCGACATGATGGAGACGGGCGTCTTCGAGCGCCACGCCTTCCGCCGCCTCCACGTGGCCGGCCACCCGGAGGGCAACAGGGACATCGATCCCGACGGCTCCTCGACCCGCACCGACGAGGCGCTGGCCTGGAAGCAGGCCTATGCCGAGCGCACCGGCTGCGCCATGGCCATCACCACCCAGTTCGCCTTCGACGCGAAGCCGATCATCAAGTGGGCCGAGCATCTGGCGG
>CATMOC010000512.1 GCA_950071955.1 uncultured Mesorhizobium sp.
TTCGTCGTTCTTTTCTTCTTTGCCATCGTGATCCGTTCAAAGTGTTCCCTGGAAAGCCGCACGAAGAAGGGCAGAGGTTGTCACGTCAATGACTGAAAGTTGGTTTTTGCAGCTTTCTACTAACTGCTCCGCACCTTGGAGTCGGGCTGACAATTCGGCTGCTATACGAGACTGGTCTTGAACCGTCTCTGGAAGATCGACCTGCACCGCCAGAATTTCGTGCGGCGCACCCCAGCGATCCGCGATCGTGCGCGTGATGTCGGGCCGGACCACCTGGTCCTCGTCCGAAATGATGAAGAGCGCCGGCACGTCGATCGTCTCGACCGGCGCGGTGGCGGCCATATCGACCACCGCGGCCATGGGAAGGGTGGCCTCGATCGGATAGCGCGTCGTCCAATAGCGCCGCTGCGCATCGTTGGCGGGCTCGAAACCACGCTCGCTGCCCGCGACCAGTCTCGCGATCTGCAGCCCCCATGGGCCGGCGAGCAATCCCGCGCCGGACGCGCGCACGCCGAAATTGGGCGAGACGAGCACCAGGCCGGCCATCCGGTCGCGGAACTCCGGCCGGGTCGCGGCCCAGGCGGCGATGGACCCGCCGGTCGAAACGGCGATGACGACGACCTTCTCGCCGATCGCATGGCCGACCGCGAGCGCTTCGGCGAAGTCGTTGACCCAGGCGTTGACGGACGCTTCCGCCATAGCGGGACCGTCGCGCCCGTGGCCGGTCAGGCGCGTGTAGAAGAGGTTGGCGCCGAGCGCTTTCGCGACATCGTCCGGCACCGGGCGGATCTCGTGTTTGGAGGCGGAGAAACCATGGACATAGACGATCGCGAGCGGCGTCCTGGCGCGCGAGGCGGGGAAGGCCCAGACGACCTCCTTCGCGTGAGCGTCGCGGATGCCCGGAACGGCAGCCTCGCGCGCTGCGAGCCAGGCATCGACGTCGTTCCCGATCGCCGCCGGATCGAAGGTCACGGTCGTGTCGCGCGACACTCGCGGCCCCGCGAACCAGACGATCGCCGCGATGGCGGCGATAACAAGGACGACGATCAGAACGACACCCACCCGTCTCATAAGCCCTCGTAGCGATGCGCCCGCGCGGGGCGTCCGTATGCCAGCTATTCCTCCGCGGATGTGCCACGGAAGCGGCCGCCTGCCCAGCGGGTATGCCCGGGTTTTTTCGCCGTCGGCGGCGTTCCCCGAAACGATCGTGCCGCCGGATGCCAAATCGCGGAAAAACGCTTCTTGAAAGGCGCACCGCGGCTCCTTAGACCAAGGTGCTCCGCCTCGAACAGCTTCAAGCAGGCCGCAGAGCCCGCCAAGGACAGGAAGGAAATTTTATGTACCGCTCCGTGATCGACGCTATCGGCAATACTCCGCTGATCCGGCTGAAGCGGGCATCGGAGGAGACCGGCTGCGAAATCCTCGGTAAGGCCGAGTTCATGAACCCCGGCCAGTCGGTGAAGGACAGGGCGGCGCTCTTCATCATTCGCGACGCCGAGAAAAAGGGGCTTCTGAGGCCGGGCGGACTGATCGTGGAAGGCACGGCCGGCAACACCGGCATCGGCCTCACAGTCGTCGGCAAGGCACTCGGCTACCGAACCGTGATCGTGATTCCCGACACCCAGAGCCAGGAGAAGAAGGACGCGCTTCGGCTCCTCGGCGCCGAACTGATCGAGGTGCCGGCGGTGCCGTACAAGAACCCGAACAACTACGTGAAGGTCTCCGGCCGCCTGGCCGAGCAACTGTCCAGGACAAGCCAGAGCGGCGCGATCTGGGCGAACCAGTTCGACAACATTGCGAACCGGAAAGGTCATGTCGAGACGACGGCACAGGAGATCTGGCGCGATACGGACGGAAAAGTGGACGGTTTCGTGTGTGCGGTCGGCACCGGCGGGACGCTGGCGGGGATCGCGGAGGGACTGAAGGCGAAGAGCAACGCGGTGAAGATCGCGCTCGCCGACCCTCTCGGCGCCGCTCTCCATTCCTTCTATACCGAAGGGGTGCTGAAGTCGGAGGGCAGCTCGATCACCGAAGGCATCGGCCAGGGCCGCATCACCGCCAACCTGGAAGGATTCGATCCGGACTTCTCCTACCAGATACCCGACGAGGAAGCCCTACCGATCATCTTCCACCTCGTGCAGGAAGAGGGGCTCTGCCTCGGGGGGTCCTCGGGGATCAACATCGCCGGTGCGATCCGGCTCGCGCGGGAGCTCGGTCCGGGGCATACGATCGTGACGGTGCTGTGCGACTACGGCACGCGCTACCAGTCGAAGCTCTTCAATCCCGAGTTTCTGCGGGGCAAGAACCTGCCGGTTCCCGACTGGATGGAGCGGACGCCGGATATCGCCGTTCCCTTCGAGGCGGTGGCCTGATGGCGGCTCCGACGGAGACACTGTTCCGGGAGGACGCCTATCTCTCCACCGCGGAAGGAAAGGTCGTTGGCCTCAACGACCGCGGCGGCATCCTTCTCGACCGCACGAACTTCTACGCCACCTCGGGCGGACAACCGGGCGATACCGGCTTCTTCGAGCGGGGAGACGGATCGCGCATCGCGATCACCGGCACGATCACCGGCGAGACGAAGAACGAGATCATCCATGTGCCGGCGCCCGACCAGGCGCTGCCGGCGGTCGGCGAGACGCTCGTCCTCCACATCGACTGGGCCCGGCGCTACAGGCTCATGCGCATGCACACCGCCTGCCACCTGCTGAGCGTCGTTTGCCCGTTCCCGATCACCGGCGCCGCGGTGAGCGAGGACGATTCGCGCGTCGACTTCGACCTGCCCGATGCCGGGGTGACAAAGGAAGGCGTGACGGAAGAGCTCATGAAGCTCGTCAACGCCAACCACCCGATCTTCACGCGCTGGATCACCGAGGAGGAGCTGAACGCCAATCCGGGCCTGGTGAAGTCGAAGAATGTGCGTCCGCCAATAGGGGCCGGTCGGATCAGGCTCGTGTGCATCGGCGAGAACTCGGTCGTCGACAGCCAGCCCTGCGGCGGCACCCACGTCTCCGAAACCCAGGAGGTCGGAGAAATTCACATCGGCAAGATCGAGAAGAAGGGCCGCGAGAACCGCAGATTCAGGATCAGGTTCGGGGCGATGCCGGCAAACTAACCTGCCCGTCGGCCGGCGGCGGGATTAATGGCCGGCAGACCCTTGATCTTCTGGTTGCGAAACCTCGATATGCGGGCAAGCGACCGGGAGAAACAGATGGCCTCCGACAGAACCGACTTCTTCGTCACGACCGAATGGCTCGCCGAGCACCTGAACGATCCCGGCCTGTCTGTGGTGGACGGGTCCTGGTACCTGCCCGCACAGGGGCGCGACGCGAGGGCGGAATGCGAGGCGGGCCACATCCCGCGCGCCGTGTTCTTCGACCAGGATGTCGTGG
>CATMOC010000513.1 GCA_950071955.1 uncultured Mesorhizobium sp.
AACTGCCGGACCTGCGCGCGCTGTTTCCCGAGACCGACCGGGCGCCGTCTATCGCCGGCGTGCCGAACGCACCAGACCGATGAGTTCGGCCAGATCCTTTTCGTCCAGCAGACCGATCTCCGCAGCCAGGAGGTTTGCCAGTTCCGTCGCGGCAGGAGACAGGCCGGCCGTATCTATCACCACGCGCGGATGCGATTGCTCCGCCAGCCGCACGAGTTCTTCCGCGTCGTCCCAGATGATGTTGAAGTAGCCGATGATCTTCTGCATCAGCATCCAGTTGGGGCGCCCCCTGTGGCCGCGTTCCAGGGCCGAAAGATAGGCGGCGCTGACACCGAGCGAATCGGCCATCTCTTTCTGCGTGACCTTTCTTTCGCGCCGCATTTCGCGCATCCGAAGCCCGAAAGGCGTCATCGCGACGGCAGTTCCGACTGCCGGCGCAGGCGCACATAGAGCGCGCCGGCGCCGCCATGATGGCGTGCGGCGAACTCGTAGCCACCGACCAGCGGTCTGAACGACGGGGTCGCGAACCAGGCAGGCACGGCCTTGCGCAGGGCGCCTTCGCTGCCCAGCGACGCTCCCTTGCCGGTGATGACCAGGACATGACGAATACCCATGGCGTGAGCGCGGTGAAGGAACCCGAGCAGCAGCGCATGCGCCTCGCCCTGCGTCATGCCATGCAGGTCCACCCGCGCCTCAAGTGCCAGCCGCCCCTTCGCCAGCTTCTGCCGCGTCGGCTGATCGATGGTCCGGGGTGTATGCGAATGCTCCTGCGCCTTTCGTGGCCGCTGTGGGAGCGGGGCGGCATCTGCCGCCGACAGCACGTCGTGAAACGATGCATCTGCATCGATCTCCGGATTGACCATCTCTTCCGGCAGGGCTTTCCCCTTCAGCGGGATCGCAGTGCGCGCGACCTGGTTCCACAGGATGCGGTCATCCTCGCTGAGGTCGCGACGGGAGCCAGTCCTGCGGCTCATGCCGAACTGCCCGTCAGCGCCTTCGGGATCAGCGCGAAGAAATCCGCATCGCTGCGCACGACGCCGGCGATCTCGCCGGCCTCGTCGCCCGATCCGGCGAAAAGATCGCCGCGGGCGGGACCGACGATCGCCGAACCCGTGTCCTGCGCGATCATCAACCTTCGGAATGGAGCCTCGCCAAAAGCCGCCAGGGCCGGAGCATGGATGAACAGAGGCGTTCCGAACGTGTGGAGCAGCCGGTCGACCGCGATCGAACGACCCGAGGTGAGCGGAACCTTCGCGGCCGCCACGGGCCCCAGCCGCGGATCAGCGACGTCCGCCTCGCGGAAGAAGATGAAGGAGCGGTTGCGCCAGAGGATTTCGTCGATGCGGCCCGGGTGGTCCCGGAACCATTGCCGGATCGACTGCATGGTGATGTCTTCCCGCCGCAGTTCGCCGATGTCGGCAAGTACGCCGCCCGGTCCCGTGAACCGCTGGCCTGATTTCGCCGCATAGGTGATCCGCTTGACGCCGCCCGGCATCTTCAGGCGCGCCGCGCCCTGGACGTGGATGAAGAAGACGTCGACCGCGTCTTCCAGCCAGGCGATCTCGAGACCCCTGCCTGCGAGGGCTCCCTCTTCAATCGCCCTGCGATCATGATATTCCGCGACTTTGCCGCCGACCGACCTGCCAAAGGCGAGGTAAGGATCCAGTTCGGGCGGCCGGTTGCTCTCGTCCAGATCGATGAGATCCGGCGGGCGCGAATAGATCGGGTGACGAAAATGCGCGGTACGCGTCGGCGAGGCCGTCGCCTCCGGCTCGTAGAAGCCGGTCACGAAACCGCGATCGGCGTTTTCGGGTCGAAGTGAACAGGGGACGAACCAGCGTTCGAAGAATGCGGTCGAGGCATGGTAGTCCAGCCGCTCGCTCGCGACGGCCGCCTCGTAGGCGGGGATGAATGCGCCTGCCTCGACGCCGAGCGAACCGGTCTTGTAGGGTTTTACGAGGGCGTGCCGGGCAGACCGCTGGAACGCTTCGAAGGCCGCCGCCATGCGGTCCCGGTACCACCCGGGGATATCCGCGAACTCCACGGGCCGGAAAAGCGAGGACAGGGCCACCTCATCCCCTCGCCTGTCAGTCTTCGGCTTCGGTGGCCACGAGCTTCCAGTTGGGATCGCGCGAGCGGGTGTCGCGCGCGAAGGTCCAGACGTCCTTGACTTCGGCGACCGTCTCGGGATCCCCGTCGATGACCGAGCCGGCGCTGTCGCGAGTCGCCGAGATGAGTTCGCTCACGATGCGCAAGGTGACATGCGCTTCGGTGCCCTTCATTTCGGCCGATACGATGTCGGCCTTCTCGATGCCGACGAACGAGGACTGGATCTTCTCGGAACGGTTCTCACGCTCGGCGATTGCCTGCACGAAACCCTCGTAGACTTCGCGGGACAGGAGATTCTTCAACGTCTTCCGGTCGCCGTCGGCATAGGCCATGACGATCATCTCGTAGGCCATCTTGGCGCCGTCCAGGAAGACCTTGGGATCGAAACTGGCGTCCGCGTCGCGAATAGCCCGCAGTCCCTTGTTCAGGTCGGTTCCGGGCGCGGCGACCTTGTCGATGTCGGCATAGGCCGTTTCGGCGTCGCCCGTCGACTTGCGCCGCGGCAGGGAAACGACGTTGTCCTGGGGAGACGGATCATCGGCCCCGCGGGTGCGGTTCGCGGTATAGGGATCGAAAGGCGGCTTTTCGCTGCCGGTGCGCCGGCCGAGCACATTCCGCAGCTGCAGGAATATCACGACCGCAGCCACGATGAAGAAAAGCGTCCCGAAGTCCAAGAATTCCATTTCGTCCGCCAACAATCCCGGTCGGGCCGCGCCACGGCCGGTTAAACCCGTATCCTGCTCAGGCGCCGCGTGAACTCATTACGCCCATATAGAACGCGCCGGTCTATCATTCAAATCCAATGCGGCGCTAACTACCTAAAGGAATGCAGCCATTTTTCGACACCTGAACCCCGGAAAGATTCCGACGTGCGATTTCCCTTTCTCTTTATCCTTTTCCTCGCGGTCCCGCTCATGGAGATCGCAGCATTCGTTCTGGTTGGCAGCCGGATCGGGATCATCCCCACACTGGTGATGGTGCTGGTCACCGCGCTCGTGGGTTCGATCCTGCTTCGCGTGCAGGGTTTCGGCCTGCTGCGCCGCATCCGCGAGGAGGTCGATGCCGGGCGCGTACCACAGCGCGAACTCGTCCACGGCGTGATGATCTTGCTCGCGGGGTTCCTTCTGCTGCTTCCGGGCTTCGTGACCGACGCAGTTGGTTTCCTGCTCTTCGTGCCGGCTTTCCGTGACGCCGCCTGGCGCTTCCTCAGCTCACGGATCGCTGCCCGGGTCGACATCCGCGGCGTCGATCTCGGCCGCCCGCGGCAAAGGGATACCAGG
>CATMOC010000514.1 GCA_950071955.1 uncultured Mesorhizobium sp.
GCATTCGTGCATGTTCCTCTATTCTACCACCGGCTGGGTGATGTGGAACTCGCTGCTGTGGGGACCGCTGATGGGCGGGCGCGTGGCGCTGTACGACGGCAGTCCGACCTACCCGGGACCCGACCTCCTGTGGAAACTTGCCGCGGACGTCGGCGCGACGTCCTTCGGCGCGAGCCCGACCTTCGTGGAGAACATGCGCAAGCAGGGCATCGTGCCCAACGCGCGCTACGATCTCTCGAAGCTCGAAAACGTCTTCCTCGCCGGCTCGCCTTCCACGCCCGAAACCTTCGTGTGGCTGCAGCAGGCGGTGAAGCAGGATCTCTGGATCACCTCGCAGTCTGGCGGAACGGAGTTCTGCAGCGGCATCGTCGGCGGCGCCCCGATGCTGCCGGTCCGTGCCGGCGAGATTCAGTCGCGCTGCCTGGCCGTCGACGTGCGCGTGCTCGACGACGAGGGCAAGGAACTCATCGGCGAGGTGGGCGAGATGGTGATCGCCAAACCAATGCCTTCCATGCCGATCTTCATGTGGGGCGACGAGGATTTTTCGCGCTACCGGGAGAGCTATTTCGACGTCTACCCCGGCCTGTGGCGGCACGGCGACTTCATGCTGATCAACGAGCGCGGCGGCTGCTACGTGCACGGGCGTTCGGACTCGACCCTGAACAGGTTCGGCGTGCGCATCGGCTCGGCCGAAATCTACCGCACCCTGGAGAAGGTCGACGGCGTGCTCGACAGCCTGATCGTGTGCATCGAGGAGCCGGGGGGCGGATACTACATGCCGCTCTTCGTGCAACTGCGCGAGGGCCATGCGCTCGACGAGGCCCTCACCGGCGAGATCCGCGCGCGCCTTCGCGGCGAACGCAGCCCGCGCCACGTGCCCGACGAGGTCATCGCGGTGCCGGCGATCCCCTACACGCTGACGGGCAAGAAGATGGAAGTGCCGGTGCGCAAGCTCCTGATGGGCTGGCCGGCGGAAAAGGCCTACAGCCCGGATGCGATGCAGAACCGGCAGTCGATGGACTGGTTCATCGACTTCGCCCGCCGCCGCAGCGAGGGCGGCGCCGGGATGTACCAGAGCCTGACGCGGCGCTGACCATTGAACAGTGTACACTTTTCGTGTACACGATCTCGAAGTCTCCATGCCCGTGAAGCCAGCCGATGGAATTCGAATGGGACGAGCGCAAGCGTCAGCAGGTCATCGCTGCCCGCGGCGTCGACATTCTCTATGCGGCCGTCATCTTCGAAAGTGAGGTTCTCACGCGGGTGGACGACCGTTCCGACTACAAGGAAGAGCGATTGATCTCGCTGGGGATGGTCGATGACGAGTGTTTCGTGGTGGTTCACACCAGACGCGGGGAACTGACCCGATTGATCACGGCATGGAAAGGAGGCCGCGATGAGCGCAAAGCATATGAAGCGGGCATCGCTCGACGAAATCCGTCGAATGAGGCTGGCAGGTGAACTCCATCACGCACCGGATGCGCCCCTCGGCGAAAGCCTGGGAGCGGATTTCTGGAGCAAGGCGGAAGTCGAAGGGCCGAAGCGGCCCCGTTCGGTGCATCTGAAGCTGGATCCGGAGGTCTTCGAGTATTTCTACTCGGAAGCCGGCGGCAAGGGGCACCTCACGAAAATGCAGAAGGTCCTGAAGGCCTACGCGGACGCGCACCGCGATTAGGCGTTTCCGTTCGAGGCACCTCCCTGCTATCCCGGCCCATCAGGCCAGCTTCAGGAGCTTCGCTGCGTTTTCCTTCAGGACCAGGGGACGCACCTCGTCCTTAATGCCGATCTTCTCGAAGTCTGCCAGCCAGCGGTCGGGCGTGATCGCCGGCCAGTCGGAACCGAACAGCATTTTGTTCTTGAGAATGCTGTTGGTGTACTGGACCAGGATCGGCGGGAAATATTTCGGCGACCAGCCCGAGAGGTCGATGTAGACGTTCGGCTTGTGGGTCGCCACCGACAGCGCCTCCTCCTGCCAGGGGAAAGACGGGTGGGCCAGGATGATCGACATGGCGGGGAAGTCCACGGCCACGTCGTCGAGGTACATCGGGTTGGAGTATTTGAGCCGCATGCCCATGCCGCCGGGCATGCCCGAGCCGACGCCGGTCTGGCCCGTGTGGAAGAGCGCGATGGCGCCCTCCTCGGCGATCGCCTCGTACATGACGTAGGCGCTTCGGTCGTTCGGATAGAAGCCCTGCATCGTGGGGTGGAACTTGAAGCCCTTGATGCCGAAGTCGCGCATCAGGCGGCGGGCCTCGCGTGCGCCGGCCTTGCCCTTGGCCGGGTCGATCGAGGCGAAGGGGATCATGATGTCACTGTTTTCGGCGGCGATCTCGGCCACTTCCTCGTTCTTGTAGCGGCGGAAGCCGGTCTCGCGCTCGGCGTCGACGGGGAAGATCACGCAGCCGATCTTGCGCTCGCGGTAATAGGCGGCCGTCTCGGGCACCGTCGGCAGCATGCCCTTGGCGCCGGCAGGATTGCGGAAATACTTCGCCATGCCGGCCTGGAACTCGTCGTAGCCGTCGTCGCGGGGGCCGCAGCACGGCTCCTCCGCATGGGTGTGGATGTCGATCGCCACCAGTTCGTCGAGCTTCATGAAAGTACCGGTCCCGTTTCGCGCGGTCGCCCCGACGACAGGGGCAGCCATCTTTCCGGAGGAGGAATAGCGGTTCCGCCGCCAATGGCAACCATGTGCGGGCAAGGAAAGCGGAAGCGGGGCCGCTTCTAGCCGGCGGCATCCGGACCAAGTCCCCCGAACCGGCCGGCAAACAGCGCAGGCTTCACCTGCCCCGGCATGCCCGCTCGATCGAGCCAGTCCTCGCTCGGGCCGGCAAGCGCCGCGTAGACGGTTCTCACGGTCTGGCGGGCCTCCTCCCCCGGCCAGTGCGCCGGAAGCAACGCCTCGGGAAGTCCGGGATCGCGCAGGACGATGCGGCGCCAGGAGTGGTTGACCAGAACGCGCGCGGCCATGGCGTCGAGCGGCGCCAGCGCCTCGCCCCGCGAAAGCGCGGCGGCCAGCGGCGCGAGCTCGTCGCGCAGGTCGCGGTAGGCATCGGCAACGCTTCCGAGCTGCCAGAGGCGCCCCACGCCGTCCGGAATTCGCACCGCCACACCGTCGATCACGAGAAGGTCCTCGGGCAGGTCCTCCAGCGGATCGGCGCCTTCGCTGTGCGGCTTCAGCCAAGCCGTCGGGCCGGTCGGCACGAATCCGAGTGTGCGCAGCGACCGGCTACGGTCGCCGCGCCTGCCGCCGTCGCCTTCCGGCGCGACCGCCACGATCCAGCGCCCGTCCCAGGCCGGCGGGCCGGCGGCATAGATGCGCCGCGTGGCGAGATCGAAGGCGTGCCGCCCTTCCTCCGCCAGCCGGTAGTAGCTGTTGCGGCCGCCGCGCT
>CATMOC010000515.1 GCA_950071955.1 uncultured Mesorhizobium sp.
GATGTACGGGGGCGTAGAGTGCCATCCTGCCGAGCTGTTCGCGGGGCCGCTCTCCGTCAGGGCGCGGATGAAGGTGACCGAGCTCTCGAACACCTCGACGCCGCTGCTTGCCAGCAGCTGCTGGAACAGCGCGTTCTTGGCATTGCCAAGCCCGCAGACCGACTCGCGATCCGGCGGATCGCCCGGATCGCCGTAGGGCAGCGCGATGCCGCGGGATTCGAGAAAGCTCCGCACCCCCTCGTAGCGCGGCTTGCCGTCGACGAAGCGCCGATAGTCCTCATCCGCGTCGAAGGGCTGGAACAGCTCGCCACGCTGCGCAAGATAATCGTCGAACAGCCGCTTCCAGGCCGCAGCATGCAGACGCGCCGTCCGCGTCACCACGCCGTCCAGGTCGAAGATAACGGCGTCGATGGTGCGCTCCTGGCGATCGGCATGGCTCATCGGTCTTCCTTCGTCCGTTCCGTGTTCGGCCTGCCTCGCGCTGCCGCCGCCGATCTGGATCACGTTCCTTTCGCCTTGCTGCAGTCCGGCGTTTCGAGCGAGCGGCCACACGCTCACAGACGGCTCCGCCGCCTGTACATTACACGGCGAAAACGCCGGGGCCTTCATATGTACTGGAGATCGAGCACCGACGCGGCGCCCTTGCAACCGCCGGGTCGATCACCGCAGAACGCGTCGCAACCCGAACGGCATCATCAGCGTCGTCACCACGGCCATGATCACGAGAGCGGAGAAGAGGTTGGCGACGATGGGATCGGGCTGATCG
This sequence comes from uncultured Mesorhizobium sp., assembly GCA_950071955.1. Classification (GTDB taxonomy): domain Bacteria; phylum Pseudomonadota; class Alphaproteobacteria; order Rhizobiales; family Rhizobiaceae; genus Aquibium; species Aquibium pacificus. The sequence goes on from CATMOC010000515.1 coordinate 767, forward strand.
AACAAGCCGGCTTCGAGTGCGATGCTGGCAATGATCAGCTCGACCGCGCCGCGCCCGCTCATGCCGATGCCGACCGCGAGCGACTCTCGCGACGACAGTCCAGCGAGCCGTGCCGGCAGTCCTGCGCCAAGCAACTTGCCCAGAAATGCCACGCCTACGAGCGCGAGCAGGAAACCCGGAACCGCGGTTACGGCGCCGAGTTCGACCCGAACGCCGATCGAGGCGAAGAAGAGCGGCGCCAGCAATCCATCCGTGAGATCTCCGACGCTCCGCTTGATGCCGTCGTAGATTTTGGCCCCGACGGTCTCCGGATCGAAGAACAGACCGGCCATGAACGGGCCCAGGATGAAGTCCATGCCCAGAGCCTCCGCCAATACGGCAAAACCGAGCGCCAGAGCCATGAGCGTGCTGAAGTGCGGCGCCGGGATGCGCATGCGGGAGACCGCCCGCGAAAGGCGTGGATAGAGGAACAGGCCCACGGCCACGGCAATCACGAAAAACAAGCCGGCCCTCCCGAGCAGCGCCAGCATTGCGGCCAGATCCGGACTGGCGCCCGTCTCGATCACCCCCAGCACCACGGCGAGCAGAATCAAACCGATCACGTCGTCGAAGATCGCCGCCGCCACCACTGTCCGACCGACGCGGGTGTGGAGGTATCCAAGCTCCCTGAAGATGCTCACTGCCACGGGGACCGCCGAGATCGACAGCGCCACACCGACCAGAAGCGCCTGCGCGAACTTCAGCGGCGTCTCCGGTAGAACAGACCAGGCCAGTGCGAACCCGGCGCCGAGCGGAACGAGCACGCCGCCGAGAGCGACCGCGAGGGAACCGCCCGAATGCTCGGCGATCTCCCGCGGGCGCATCTCGATGCCGGCAAGCAGCAGCAGGAAGAAGATGCCGAACTCGGCGGCGACCTCGAGGAACGGGCTTTCTGCCAGGCTCGCGAGAAGGGGGATCGGCAGCGATGCGGCGGCGACGAGCGCGATCGCCACGCCGGCGACGATCTCGCCCATCGAGGCAGGCTGGCCCAGCCGTTCGGACAGTTCGCCGAACAGCCGCGTGACGACCAGCAGAAGCAAGAGATGAAGAGCATGCTCCATGGCTTACGAGGCCGCCACGAATGCAAGCGCCAGCAGCCCGGCCGCGGTGGTGTAATAGAGCATCGGCAGGAGCGTGAAACGGATGATGGCGCCCTCCTGGCGGAGCAAGCCGACGACGGCGGCCGCGGCGACGACATTGACCACCGACACCATGTTGCCCGCGTTCGCCCCGAGCATCTGTGCGGCCAGCACCGTCGTCTCCGAGAGTCCAGCCCTGTCGGCGGCGCTGAACTGGAGCAACGCGAACATCATGTTGCTGAAGGTGGCGCTGCCCGACAGAAAGGCGCCCATGGCGCCGACCAGGGGGGCCACCAGCGGCCAGGCGCCGCCGACGGAATCGGCGGCGACGATCGCGAGCTCCATCGGCATGCTGGCAAGGCCCGCGTCGTTCACCCCCGACTGGATGAAGACGCGCACCATGGGCACGGCCGCGCCCAGCGCCAAGGCGCTGCCGATGAGGACGCGGCCGGCGTCGCGCAGGGCGCTGCCCGCTTGGCCGGCACCCATCCGGAAGAACACGATCGCGGCCAAGGCGACGGCGACGAAGCCGGCTCCGGGAAGATAGAGCGGCGCGACGGAGACGCCGATGTCGGTTCCCAGGATGCCCGTGGCGGATATCGTGACCGCCTGCAGCCATCCCTTCAGCGGCAGGACGTCCAGGCGCGTCGCCACCAACAGCGCCGCCAGCAGCAGATATGGCGTCCAGGCGCGGGCAAGCGGCATTGCCGCAGGGACTGGCGGGCCGCTCACCTGTTCGCCCTTGCCCTGTGACAGGCCGTCCCGGGGCAGCAGCCATCCCTTGCGCGCCACCGGGGTCACCAGCGCCAAACCGACGAGGGCGCCGATCAGCGAGGGGAATTCGGGCCCGAGCAGAACCGCGACACCCAGGGCCGGCACGGTGAAGGCGAGGCCGGCGAACAGAGCGAAGCGCCAGGCGCGCAAGCCGTCCCTCCAGTTCCGCCCGGGGTCGAAGAAGCGGGCGAGTACAACGACCATGATTAACGGTATCGTTGTTCCGACAAACAGGTCGATCATGACCGCTTGCACGGCGACGCCCTGAAGGAAGTCGGCCGCGGGCACGTCGCCGAGTGCAGCAACGACGGCCGGCGCGAGGTCGCTGCCCTCCTGCAGGCCCTGGGTGAGACCGACCACGACCGGCGTGCCGATGGCGCCGAAGGAGACGGGGCTGCTGTCCGCGATCAGGGCGAGGACGATGGCCGCCATCGGCGTGAAGCCCAGCGCCACCAAGAGGGGCGCGGTGATCGCCGCCGGTGTCCCGAAGCCGGCCGCGCCTTCGAGGAAGGCGCCGAACAGCCAGGCGATCAGGATGACGTGCGCGCGCGGATCCGGCGTGATGCGCGTGAACCCGCTGCGGATCGCCGCCATCGCGCCGCTTACGGTCAGGACTTTCAAGAGGAGGATGGCGCCGAACACGATCCACAGGATCGACGCCGCGATGGCGACGCCCTCGATCGATGCCGCAAGCACCTGCCGGACCGGAAACTTCCAGACGGTGATG
>CATMOC010000516.1 GCA_950071955.1 uncultured Mesorhizobium sp.
GTGATGTCCTGCAGGAAGCTGCGGCCGATCTTGACCTTGTCGAGGGGCAGCGTGTGGAGATAGCTGAGCCCGGAATAGCCGGTACCGAAATCATCCAGCGCGATCCTCACGCCGAGCGCGCGGATCTCCTCGAGATAGTCGCGGGTCGAGCACTTGTCGGCCAGCACCGCCGTTTCGGTCACCTCGATCTCGAGCCGACTGGGTTCCAAGCCGGTCTCCTCAAGCGTACGCCGCACCGTCTCGACGATGTCGGCGTCACGGAAATCGCGCGCGGAGAGATTGACCGAGACGCCGAGCGGCGCCGGCCATTTGCCGCACTCCCGGCAGGCGGCGGCCAGGACCTGGCGGCTGATTTCGGTGATGATGCCCATCTCTTCCGCCAGCGGGATGAAGATTCCGGGTGAGACGTTTCCGAGTTCCGGATGCTGCCAGCGGCACAGGGCCTCGCAGCTGGTGATCCGCATCGTGTCCATGCCGACGATCGGCTGGTAGACCACGCGCAGCTCGCCCGTCGCGACCGCGTTGCGCAGGTCGGCCTTGAGCATCTGCCGCTGCCGGAACGCGGCGTCCATTGTGGATTCGAAGAGCCGCCAGCCGTTCTTGCCCATTTCCTTGGCTTTGTAGAGGGCGAGATCCGCCTTGACGACCATGTCGTCGAAGTCCGAGATCGCGACCGGCCGAAGCACCGCGCCCGCGCTTACCTGGATGCGCAGAACGTGGCCGGCGACATCCACTTCCTCGCGAAGCCCGTCGAAGATGCCGTCGAAGATCTTGCCGAGGCTTAGTTCGTCCTCCACCCGGTCGAAATAGATGACGAACTCGTCTCCCCCGAAGCGGCTGACGCGCGTGTTCTCGTCGGCGAAGAAGGAGAGCCTCTCGGAGATCGCGTAGATCAGCCCGTCGCCCACCGGATGGCCCAGCGTGTCGTTGATGCTCTTGAAGTCGTCGATGTCGAAGATCGCCAGCGCGCAGAGGCGGTCGCGGTCGCCGCCGCTCATCTGCTCGGTGACGAGTTCGTGGAAATAGGCGCGGTTGGCCAGCCCGGTGAGGCTGTCGAATCGCGCCATGGTGCGGATCTTCTCCTCGGCATGGACCCGCTGCGTCACGTCTTCGAAGGTGATGACCCCCAGGTCGTCGCTGCCCTCGCGCGCCGAGAATTCAAGGTGCCGGCCGTCGGTCAGGTCGACGAGGAGCTTCCGGCCGCAGCCGTCGCGCAAGGCGCGCGAGAGCTGGGCCTCGACGAAGCTGCAGTCCTTGCGGTTGATGAGGCCACCCGCCGCGCCGCGAAGCAGCAGCGCCTTGAGGCTGCGGCCGATGAGACGCTCCGGGTTGCCCACGCGCATCAGTTCGGCCGCCTCGGCATTGGCCACGATGACCCTGCCGTCGGCGCTCAGCATGATGAGGCCGTGCGACATGGTGTTCAGCGCCCGGTTGAAGCGCTGCGCCAGGCGGTTCGCCTTCTTCTCTTCCGAGAGCGCCGAGAAGAGAACCTCCCGGACGAGTTCGGCGTATTTCCGGATGGCGTAGAAGAAGGGTATCGAGAGAAGCCCGAGGATGACGTGGAACGCGTCTCCGCGCAGCATCAGCCCGAGCGAGATCGGCCAGGTCGCGGCGACGATCTGGAACATCACCAAGCGCGGCGAGCCGTAGTTGCGGCCGGCGATCGACGTCACCGATGCGAGTGTCACGCAGACGGCGGCGATCTCCGCGAACTGGTCGTAGGCAAGATAGATCGCCGAAAAGCAGAAGAGGCCGAGGGTGGAGGCATGCAGCGTCCCCCACAGGATGTAGATGTTTTCGCGATGCCGGCCCTCGTCGCGGTCGATGCACGGCGGGGCGTCGCGATACTTGTTGACGTGATAGAGCCGCAGCAGACCGATGCTGAGGATGCAGAGTGCGACGCCGAGATAGACTTCCAGGCCGGTCCGAAGATAGACGAGCACGGCCAGCAGCGACTGCGCGGCAATGCCGATCGCCAGGGTGGCTCCGTCACGAAACAGCGTCTGCACGAACGGCAGGTAGATGTCGAGCGGCAGTTCGTTGTTGCGTCTCGTCGGCATCGGGAATCCCGTGTCTCAGGGCGAAGACATGACACGGTCGCATTAAAGAATGTTTAGCCGCCGGGGTTGTAGACCGCCAAACTTGATGAGCGCCTCATATACCGAGGCTGCGATTCCCTTTGCCAGAAGTCCGTACTACTCCGCCGCTTCCAGCACCTTCGTGCTCTTGTCCAGCCTGTCCAGGAGCCTCAGCCGCTCCGCTTCCGCCTTCTGCGCATTCGCCGCCTTCACGTGGCCGAAGCCCTTGATAAGCGACGGCACCGAAGCCAGCGCGGTGGCGGCGTCGAGCCTCTCGCGGGAAAGCTTCTGGCCGATGAGCGCCAGATCCTCTTCGTACTGATCGAGCAGCCGCCGCTCCATGTGCCGCTCCGCCGAACGGCCGAATGGATCGAGCACGGTCCCGCGCAACCCCTTCAGCCGCGCGAGCAGACGGAAGCCACCCATCATCCAGGGTCCGAACGAGGACTTGCGCGGTTTGCCGTCGCTCCCCTTGCGCCCCATGATCGGCGGCGCGAGGTGGAACTCCAGCCGGTCGTAGCTCTGGAACTGTGCGTCGAGCTGCCGGCGGAAACTGCCGTCCGTATAGAGCCGCGCCACCTCGTACTCGTCCTTGATGGCCATGAGCTTGAAGAGGTTGCGCGCGACCGCCTCGGACAACTGCTCCGAACCGGGAGCGACGCTCGTCTCCGCGGCGCGGATGGCGGCGACCTGCCTCTCGTAGCGGTTGGCATAGGCGCGGTTCTGGTAGGCGGCGAGGAATTCCGAGCGCCGGGCGACGATCTCGTCGAGGCTCGCCGAGAGCGTCCTGTCGGCCGGACCGTTTTGCGCGTCCGAGGCCAGGCCGCGAACGAACTCCGGATCGTGCGCGGCGCGACGGCCCCAGCGGAAGGCGGCGTGGTTCATCGCCACCGCCTGGCCGTTCAGTTCGATCGCCTTCTCGATCGCCTCGGCCGAGAGCGGCACGCCGCCGTGCTGCCAGGCGAAGCCGAGCATGAACATGTTGGCGCCGAGCGAATTGCCAAACAGCGCCGTCGCGGTGCGGGTCGCATCGAAGAAATGCGCGTTGCCTTCGCCGGCGGCCGTCCGGATCGCCCGTTTCAGGCGCTCGGTCGGCAGCGAGAAATCGGCGGACCGCGTGAAATCGCCGGGCATGACTTCCGCGGTGTTGGCGACGAACACGGTGCGGTTCTCGCGCACGGCGCCCAGCACCTTCTTCGACCCCGACACCACGAGGTCGCAGCCAAGCACCAGGTCGGCCTTGCCGGCAGACACCCGGATGGCGTGGATGTCCTCGGGCGTCCTGGCGATCCGAACATGGC
>CATMOC010000517.1 GCA_950071955.1 uncultured Mesorhizobium sp.
CTCGGCGGGCGTGTCTATCAACCACCTCTCTCTCAACGAGAACGATGTCGGCGAGTACCGCACCTTCTTCCGGCTGTCGCCGCCGCTGCGCTCCGAAGAGGACCGCCTGGCGATGGTGGAAGCGGTGCGCGACGGCACGATCGACATCATCGTCTCCTCGCATGACCCGCAGGACGTGGACACCAAGCGGCTTCCCTTCGCCGATGCCGCCGACGGCGCGATCGGGCTGGAAACGCTGCTCGGAGCCGCGTTGCGCCTTCATCATAACGGCGACCTGCCGCTCCTGCGCATCGTGGAACTGCTTTCCACGGCACCGGCCCGACTCTTCGGCCTGCCCGGCGGGACGCTCGCACCGGGAAGCCCGGCCGATCTGATCCTCGTCGATCTGGACGAGCCCTGGGTCGTGCGCGAGGCTGACATCCGCTCGCGTTCCAAGAACACCTGTTTCGAGGGCGCGCGCCTGCAGGGCCGGGTCTTGCAAACCATGGTAGCGGGCCGCACAATATTTTCGACCCGATAGCCGGTCGCGCTCGCACAGGACTTCAGATGCCCGATCCGATCAGCTGGCAGCTCGCTCTGCCATATCTCGTCGCCGCCCTGGTCTTCGGCTACCTTCTGGGTTCCATTCCCTTCGGGCTCCTGATCACCCGGGCCGCGGGCCTCGGCGATGTCCGCAAGATCGGCTCAGGCAACATCGGTGCGACCAATGTTCTGAGAACCGGAAACAAGAAGCTCGCCGCGCTGACGCTGCTCCTCGATGCTCTGAAAGGCACGGCGGCGGTGCTGATCGCTGGGCTCTACGGCCCGGACCAGGCCTTCGTCGCGGGGCTGGGGGCGTTTCTCGGACATCTCTTCCCCGTCTGGCTCGGCTTCAGGGGCGGGAAGGGCGTCGCCACCTATCTCGGCGTGCTGATCGCGGTCGCATGGCAGGCGGCGCTGGTTTTCGCGGTCGCCTGGCTGGCGGTCGCCTACCTCACGCGGTACTCCTCGCTTGCAGCACTGGTCTCCGCGGTCGCCGTTCCCGTGGCCCTCTATCTGCTCGGCCACGTGCAGGCAGCGGAACTCTTCGTGCTGATGAGCGTCATCGTCTTCGTCAAGCATCGGGCCAACATCGCGCGGCTGGTCGCCGGAACGGAATCCCGCATCGGGGCCAAGGGATGAACCCGCGGCCGGGCGCCGGCCCGCGGACGCTGAGCGACCGCCAGCGTCTGAACTGGCTGCGCCTCATCCGCACCGACAATGTCGGACCGGCAACCTTCCGCGACCTCGTCAACCGGTTCGGCTCGGCCGAGGCCGCACTCGCGCGGCTTCCCGAACTCGTTCGGGCCGGCGGCGCGGCGCGGCCCCCGAAGGTCTGTTCGGTCGAGGAGGCGCAGGGAGAACTCGACGGGATCGCCCGCGCAGGTGCGAGGCTGGTCGCACTTGGCGAGGTGGACTATCCGCCGCTCCTGAGAATGATGGACCAGCCGCCGCCGCTGGTGACCGTGCTTGGCGAGCCGGCCGTCTTCGCTCTGCCGCCGGTGGCGATCGTTGGCGCGCGAAACGCTTCGCTGTCCGGCATCAAGATTGCGCGATCCGTTGCCGCCGAACTTGGGCGGGAGGGCTATGCTGTGGTTTCTGGCCTCGCGCGCGGCATCGATGCCGCGGCGCATGAGGGGAGCCTCTCCACCGGGACCGTCGCGGTCCTTGCCGGCGGGATCGACCGGCCCTATCCGCCCGAGAACGTCGAACTCTATCGCGCGATCGCCAGCAGTGCCGGTGCGGTCGTCACGGAAATGCCGCTGGGCTGGGAACCGCGTGCCCGCGACTTCCCGCGCCGGAACCGCATCATCGCCGGCCTGTCGCATGGACTTCTGGTCGTGGAGGCCGCCATGCGCTCCGGGTCGCTGATATCCGCGAGGCTTGCAGGCGAAATGGGTCGGCTGGTCTTTGCCGTTCCTGGCTCTCCCCTCGATCCGCGCTCGGCCGGTACCAACGGGCTCCTAAAGGACGGCGCGATCCTCGTGACGGAAGCCCGCGATATCCTGGAGCAGTTGGCGCCGCTCATAGGGGCGCCACTGCCGCCGGCGAGAACCCTGGAGGAACCCCCGGATTTTTCCGCCACGCCGCAGCCGGACGACAGCGACCGCTCGCGGGTCGTCGAGGCGCTGGGAGCGACCCCGACTGCTGTCGACGAGATCATCCGTCACACCGGCCTGCATCCGGCGCAGGTCTTCATGGTACTGCTCGAACTCGATCTTGCAGGTCGGCTTGAGCGCCATCCGGGCGGAATGGTTTCGCTTCTGTTCCTCGACTGATCCGCACTTGGGGCGTTCGTATTGGGCATCGGCCCGCCGACCCACGTTCACGGAAATGTTCCGGGTGCGTGGAGTTTGTGCGGAACCGCATGCTGCCGTGGTCGTTCCACCGCCAGAGGGACAGGACTGTCCAATCAGGAGGCAACCATGAAGAAGTTTTTGACAACGCTGTGTGCGGCGGCGATCAGCGTATCCTTCGCAGGAACGGCAGTGGCGCAGACCGCGGCTGGAGGCGTTCAGTTCGTGGCACCGCCGGCCTCTCAGGAGGCCCGCGCGATCCAAGTTCAGGGTCCAGGCGAAGGACCCCGATGGAAACGAGGTGGGGGCCGTCATTTCGATGGCCGTCGACACTTTCGTGACGACCGTCACTTCCGGGGCAGAATCCCGCACTATCGCGGTCATCGCGGTTATCACAGCCACCGGCCGGGTTATCGCCGCCACGGCGAGTTCTGGTATCCTGCGGCGGCTTTCATTGCCGGCGCGCTGATCACTGGTGCGATCAACAACAACCGCGGCAGTGTCTATCGCGGTGGAAGCGCGCATATCCAGTGGTGCTACGACCGCTACCGTTCGTATCGCTCGTCGGACAACACTTTCCAGCCGTACAACGGCCCGCGCCAGCAGTGCTATTCGCCCTACAGCTGATCGCGAAGCAGGCTGAACAAAGAAGAACCCCGCCGGACCGCCGGCGGGGTTCTTTGCATTCGACGTTGGGAGAACGTTAGGCTGCAGCAGAGACGGACCCTTCCGCGTCCGTGGGCACGGAGGCGATCGTCTTCAGCACTTGGCTGGCGATCTGGTAGGGGTCGCCCTGCGAGTTCGGCCGGCGATCCTCCAGATAGCCCCTATAATCGTTGCGGATGAACGAGTGCGGGACCCGGATCGAGGCACCACGGTCGGCGACGCCATATGAGAACTTGTTCCACGGCGCCGTCTCGTGCTTGCCGGTCAGGCGCTTGTCGTTGTCCGGGCCGTAAACCGCGATGTGGTCCATCAGGTTCTTCTCGAAGGCCGCCATCAGCGCCTCGAAGTACTCCTTGCCGCCCACCTCGCGCAGGTAGGTGGTCGA
>CATMOC010000518.1 GCA_950071955.1 uncultured Mesorhizobium sp.
CGACGGCACCCGACGCGGGCGCGCGCGTGCCCCGCGCGCTCGGTGCGGACGGGCTCCGGTGCGTGTGTCTGTTTCCAGCGATGCACGGCTACGCGCTGGACCACGATGGCGTCGACCGGGTGTTCGCGTGTGCGGCCGACGCGGGCGCTGCCGTCTTCATCCACTGCGGGGTGCTGACGGTAGGCGTTCGCCGCAAGCTGGGGCTCGCGACCCGCGTCGACATCAGGCTTGGCGACCCGTTGGCGATCGTGCCGCTGACGTCCCGATACCCGGACGTGCCGGTGGTGATTCCGCACTTCGGCGCCGGGTTCCTCAGAGAGGCGCTGATGGCAGCCGACCTCTGCCCGAACGTCCATCTGGACACCTCCAGCTCGAACGCGTGGCTGCGATACCTGCCGGGGCTGACGCTCGCCGACGTGTTCCGGCAGACGCTCGAGACGCTCGGGCCGGACCGTCTGCTGTTCGGCACCGATTCGTCGTTTTTTCCGCGGGGCTGGCAACAACCGGTCTACGACACGCAGATGTCGATTCTCGATGACCTGGGGATCGACGACGCCGCTCGTGCGCAGATCCTCGGGAGCAACTTCGACCGCGTGTTTGGTGACGCATGAGAGACCAGAAGTCCTTCATCTTCGACACCGCGCTCGCCGCCCATTTCCGCCACGGCCGCTCGATCTCCGGCCGCGGCATGTTTTTGATCCCGCGCTCCTATCCCGAGACCGAGACCGGCGCGATGAAGCCGTCGACCTGCTACGCGCACGCCTGCACGGTGGCGGAGGTCGACGTCGATGACGAGACCGGTGAAGTCACGGTGCTGACGGTGAAGAACGTGTTCGAGATCGGCCGGGCGCTGAACCCGAAGATGGTGGAGCAGCAGCTCGTCGGCGGCTCCTGGATGGGCATTTCGCATGCGCTCTACGAGACCACGGAGCCCTATTATCCCGCGCGCGACCATGGCGGCACCGACTTCAACCAGTACCTGATGCCCGGCCCCGGCGACCTCGCCGAGACCGAGATCATCGTGCTGGAACGCCCCTCCGCCGACGGCCCCTACGGCGCCAAAGGCCCCGGCGAGATGTGCGCCAACCCCCAGATCCCCGCCGTCGCCAACGCCATCTTCGACGCGGTCGGCGTGCGCGTCGATACCCTGCCGATCACGCCCGAACGCATCCTGCGGGCGCTGAAGGAACAGCGGGCGGCGGTTTAGGCTGACGGCATGAGGTCGACCCCCACTCCGTCACGCTTCGCGTGCCACCTCTCCCCCGATCGACGGGGGAGAGGAAACGCCGATCGTCAAAGCCGCGATTCCTCTCCCCCGGGCAGGGGGAGAGGTGGCTGCCGAAGGCAGACGGAGTGGGGGTGCTTCGTCTCCACCGCCGGTCGTGCAAAGCGATGCTAGCCGACACCATCGCCCCCTCCCCCGAAGCCGTCGCCGACAGGCTGGCGGAGGCACGCTACGTCGCGGACGAAGGCCTCGCCACCGCAATCTTCCTCGCCATGCGCCTCGGCAAGCCGCTGCTGCTGGAAGGCGCGCCGGGTGTGGGCAAGACGGAGGCCGCCAAGGTGGTGGCGCAGATGCTCGGGTCGGAACTGGTCCGTCTCCAGTGCTACGAGGGCATCGACGCCGCGCATGCGCTTTACGAATGGAACTACCAGCGCCAGCTTCTCGCCATCCGGCAGGCAGGCGAGCACGAGATCGACATCTACGACGACCGTTTCCTGATCGAACGGCCGCTGCTCAAGGTGCTGCGCAGGCCCGAGGCGAGCGTGCTTCTCGTCGACGAGATCGACCGCAGCGACCACGAGTTCGAGGCACTGCTGCTCGAATTCCTGTCGGACTTCCAGATCACCATTCCCGAGCGCGGCACGCTCGCCGCCGCTGCGCGCCCGGTCGTCATCCTGACCTCAAACCGCACCCGCGACCTGGCCGAGGCACTGCGGCGGCGCTGCGTGTACCACTGGATCGGCTATCCCGACGCAGAGCGCGAAGCCCGCATCATCGCGCTGCGCGCCAGCGACGTCGCCGAGGCGACCGCCCGGGCCGTCGCGCGCGCAGTGCGCGACATCCGCGCCAGGCCGCTCGCCAAGCCGCCGGGCATCTCGGAGGCGATCGAATGGGCCAATGCCGCCACCGTGCTGGAAAAAGGCGGCAGCCCATGGCCCGAAGCCTTCCGCCGCGCCATCGGCGTGCTCGTCAAGGACGAGGAGGATCTCGCCTATCTGGCGCCGGATTTCGACAAAATCGTCGAGGACGCCCTGTCGTGAGTGCCCTCGCCCCCGCCGCCGATCACCTTCTCGGCTTCGCACGCCTGCTGCGCTCCGCCGGCTTCGCGGTCGCGCCGGAGCAGTCGATCGCCTTCCTGCGCGGCGTGACGCTGCTCGGCCCCCGCTCCATGGAGGATATCCGCCAGGCGGCACTGGCGACGCTGGCGCCGCAGCCGGATCGCCGCCGCGATTTCGACGCCCTGTTCCGCGCCTGGTTCTGGGGCGACGCCGAACTGGCGGCGGAAGGCGACAGCGACGAGGAGACCCGCGTCAAGGACGGCAACGCGGCCCCCGAACAGGAGGCGGAGGAACCGCGGTCGGAAAAGGGCGGAGCCCTCCCCTCGGGCGCCGAGCGGTTGGGCGCGCGGCGTTTCGCCGGCAGGGACGCAACGCTCGCCGCCTTCGGCCTGGCACTGCCCTCCGCCCTGCCCGTGCGCCGCTCGCTGCGCAGCGTGCGGACCCGCGCGGGCGGCGAGCCAGATCTGCGACGGTCGCTGCGCGCCATCGCCCGGGCCGATGGCGACATCCCCAAACCACCGAAGCGCCGGCGCCCGCTCGTGCAGCGCAAGCTGCTTCTCCTGATCGACATATCCGGTTCGATGAAGCAGCACACCGCGAACCATCTCGACCTCGCGCACACGATCGTGCGCAATGCCGAGCGCGCCGAGGTCTTCACCTTCGGCACCCGCCTCACCCGCATAACGCCGTCGCTGAAGGTCCGCGACCGCGAGACCGCGCTTGCCCGCGCCGCGGGTTTCGTCGAGGACTGGGACGGCGGCACGCGCATCGGGCCAGCGCTGCTCGCCTTCCTCGCCGTGCCGCGTTTCGCCGCCTTCGCACGCGGCGCCTCGATCGTGATCCTGACGGACGGGCTGGAGCGTGGCGGCCACGCCGAGATGGAGGTGGCCCTGCGCCGGCTTTCCGCACGGGCTCATCGCCTGTCGCTCTGCACGCCACTCGCCGCCGATCCGCGCTTCCGCCCCGAGACGGCGGCCCTTCGGGCGGTGCTGCCCTTCCTCGACGATCTGGTCGACGGATCCTCGCTCGAGGCCCTCACCCGTTTCATCCTCTCTTTGGCGCGGCCGGCACCGGCGGCCGAT
>CATMOC010000519.1 GCA_950071955.1 uncultured Mesorhizobium sp.
CCGGCGGGCGATGCGCTTCCTCTCCAAGGGCGCCGGCTGGAACCATGTCGCCATGGAGCAGGCGATCGCGGATGCGGGCCTTGAGGCCTCCGACATCACGAACGAGCGCACCGGCATCATCATGGGCTCGGGCGGACCGTCCACCAGGACGATCGTGGAAGCCGCCGAAACGACCGTGAAGAACGGCAGCCCGAAGCGAATCGGGCCTTTCGCCGTGCCGAAGGCGATGTCGTCGACCGCTTCGGCGACGCTCGCCACATGGTTCAAGATCCATGGCGTGAATTATTCGATCTCGTCGGCCTGCTCCACCTCGGCGCACTGCATCGGCAATGCCTACGAGCTGATCCAGTGGGGCAAGCAGGACGTTGTCTTCGCCGGCGGTCACGAAGATCTCGACTGGACGATGTCGAACCTCTTCGATGCAATGGGCGCCATGTCTTCCAAGTTCAACGACCGTGCCCCGGTCGCTTCCCGCGCCTACGACGTCGCCCGCGACGGCTTCGTCATCGCCGGCGGGGCGGGCGTCCTGATCCTCGAGGAGCTGGAGCACGCCAGGGCGCGCGGCGCCAAGATCTACGCCGAGATCGTCGGCTACGGCGCGACGTCGGACGGCTACGACATGGCCGCGCCCTCGGGGGAAGGCGCGGTTCGCTGCATGAAGCAGGCCATCGCCACCGTCGACGGCAAGGTCGACTACATCAACACGCACGGCACTTCCACGCCGGTCGGCGACCAGCGCGAGATGGGTGCCGTGCGCGAGGTGTTCGGAGACGAGATCCCCAACATCTCCTCCACCAAGTCGCTCACGGGACATTCGCTTGGCGCCGCGGGCGTTCAGGAATCGATCTACTCCATCCTGATGATGCAGGGCGGCTTCATCGGAGAGGGCGCCCATATCGAGGAACTCGATCCCGAGTTCGAGGGCCTCCCGATCGTACGCAAGCGGATCGACGACGCGAAGATCGATACCGTTCTGTCCAATTCGTTCGGCTTCGGCGGAACGAACGCGACCCTCGTCTTCCAGCGCTACGCATAGGACTTCTTCGTCATGCAGGACCTGATGAAAGGCAAGCGCGGGCTCGTCATGGGCGTCGCGAACGACCACTCGCTCGCCTGGGGCATCGCCCGGCGCCTGCGCGGGCAGGGCGCCGAGATGGCTTTCACCTACCAGGGCGAAGCGTTCGGCCGCCGGGTGAAGCCGCTGGCCGAAGAGGTCGGGGCGAAGCTGGTCCTGCCCTGCGACGTCGAGGACGGCGCTTCCATCGATTCGGTCTTCGAGACCCTGAAGAGCGAGTGGGGCGGCATGGATTTCATCGTTCATGCGATCGGCTTCTCGGACAAGAACGAGCTCAAGGGCCGCTACGCCGACACGACGCGCGAGAATTTCGTGCGCACCATGGTGATCTCGTGCTTCTCGTTCACCGAGGTGGCGCGCCGGTCGGCGGAACTGATGCAAGCCGGCGGTGCGATGCTGACGCTCACCTATGCCGGCTCCATGCGCGTGATGCCCAACTACAACGTCATGGGCGTCGCCAAGGCCGGCCTGGAAGCGAGCGTCCGCTACCTCGCCAACGACTTCGGACCGGGCGGCATCCGCGTCAACGCGATTTCGGCCGGGCCCGTCCGCACCCTGGCCGGCGCCGGGATCAGCGACGCGCGCCACATGTTCTCCTATCAGGCGCGCAATTCGCCGCTGCGCCGCACGGTCAACATCGACGAGATCGGCGGATCGGCACTCTATCTCCTGTCGGATCTTTCGAGCGGCGTCACCGGCGAAGTCCACTACGTCGACAGCGGCTATCACATCGTGTCGATGCCCGTGCTCGACCAGTTGAAGAAGCTGGACTGACGAGGAACGGCCGGGTCGGTAAAATTCTAGACTTCGAAGAACCGAATCTTCAAAACTCTTCCACTAGTTTGCATGTGCAAGCGAAAGGCATTTTGCAGATGCAGCCAGTGAAGAATCCGAATCGATCACCGATTTTCAGGTTGATCACGATCGCCAGCGCGGGGCTGGGCAGCCTCATCATAGGGCTGTGGGCGTTCGAGTTCGGTCTCGGGGAGAATCTGAGGGACATGCCGCCCGAGATGATCGGAGGCATCATCGCTGCCCTGTGCGCGCTCGCGGCCGGTGGTACCGCGCTTTCCTTCTTCGCCGGCGTCGACGAATCGGCCAGCTTCGTCTTCCAGGAGACGCAGGTCGACAAACTCTCGGGCTTCCATTCCCGCACCGCCATGATCGGCAAGATCGCCGAAGCCGCCATCGGCACGATCCGCACCGGCGAGCCCGTCTACATGATCGACGTCGACATCGACCGGTTCAAGCAGATCAACGACGCGATCGGCTACAGCCAGGGCGACCAGCTCATCCGCGCCTTCTCGCGCCGGCTGAAGAAGAGCCTTCCCGACGGCGTCGTCCTTGGGCGCATCGGCGCCGGCGAGTTCGCCATTCTCGTGCCGGAGGGCAAGGTGGTCGACCGCATCGACCGGATGATCGACCGCCTCATCGACGAGATGACCAAGCCCTATCGCCTTCCCACGCACCAGCAGACGGTCAATCTCTCGGCCGGTCTGGTTGCCCTGCCGAAGGACGGCAACGACCCGGTCATGCTGCTTCGCCGGTCGAACCTCGCGCTCCAGAACGCGCGCGCCTCCGGCATCGGCGGTTGGGCCGTGTTCAGTTCCGACATGGGGCAAGTGGCCGAACACCGGCAGTGGATCGAGTCCGAACTGCACGCGGCCTTCCAGCGCGGCGACTTCGATCTTCACTACCAGCCGCAGGTCGACCTGTTGAAAGGCCGGATCGTCGGCTACGAGGCGCTCCTGCGCTGGAACCACCCCGAGCGCGGCGCGATCTCCCCGATGGAATTCGTGCCGATCGCGGAAGAGACCGGCATGATCGGCCCGATCGGCGAGTGGGTGCTGCACAAGGCCTGCGAGGATGCCAGGGTCCTGCCCGAAAACTGCTTCGTCGCGGTCAACATCTCGCCCGTCCAGTTCATGACCAAGGATTTCGTCCGCTACGTCCGCTCGGTCCTCGAAAAGACCGGTCTCGACGCGAGCAGGCTCGAGCTGGAAGTCACCGAGACGGCGATGATGCAGGACAAGGAGCGCGCCGCCGCGATCCTGCGCGAACTCTCCGAGCTCGGCATTTCGGTCGCCGTCGACGATTTCGGCACGGGATACTCGAACCTGTCCTACCTCATGGACTTCACCTTCCAGAAGCTGAAGATCGACAAGTCCTTCGTCAGCCGCATCGAGAAGGACAATGGCGGGGCGGTCGTGTCCACAATCGTCGGCCTGTCGCGTGCGCTGGGCGTCCACACGATCGCCGAGGGCGTGGAGACCGAGG
>CATMOC010000520.1 GCA_950071955.1 uncultured Mesorhizobium sp.
CTCGAAGGCTATCTCTCCGCTCGTCAGCCGGTGGTGGCCGACGATCGCTCTCATTAGGCTGGTCTTGCCGACCCCGTTGCGGCCGAGCACGCAGGTGATCTTTGCCTTGTCGGCAGAAAGGGACACGCCGCGTAACGCCTGGGCCGCGCCGTAGTGGAGGGTCGCGTTGGTGACATTCAGCATGGCCTCACCTTCCCAGATACACTTCGATGACGCGCTGGTCGGCGGAGACGTGGTCGAGCGTGCCCTCCGACAGCACCGATCCCTCGTGCAGGCAGGTGACCCTGACGTCCAGCTCGCGCACGAAGTGCATGTCGTGTTCCACGACGACGACCGAATGCGTCTTCGATATGTCCCTGAGCAGGCGCGCCGTCTCCTCGGTCTCGGCGTCCGTCATGCCGGCGACCGGCTCGTCCACGAGCAGCAACTTCGGGTCCTGCGCCAGGAGCATGCCGATCTCCAGCCATTGCTTCTGGCCGTGGGAGAGATTGGCCGCGTGGTCGTGGCGCCGCTTTTCGAGCCGGATCGTGGCCAGTATTTCATCGATTCGCTCGCCTTCCGGCCTGGTCTTCTTGTGGAACAGAGCGGGGAAGATCGACCGCGGGCCTGCCAGCGCCAGGACGAGATTGTCCTCGACCGTGTGGCTTTCGAACACCGTGGGCTTCTGGAACTTACGGCCGATCCCCATCATGGCGATGTCGGCCTCGTCGTGCTGGGTCAGGTCGATGGTCCCGTTGAAGAAGACTTCGCCGGTATCGGGGCGCGTCTTGCCGGTGATGATGTCCATCATCGTGGTCTTGCCGGCGCCGTTCGGCCCGATGATCGCCCGCATCTCGCCCTTTGCGAGCACCAGCGACAGGTTGTTGATCGCCCTGAACCCGTCGAAGGAGACGGACACGCCGTCGAGATAGAGGATGGTGTCGACCTTGGACATGTCTACTCCGCCGGCTGGGGTTCGGCACCGCCGGCCAGGCCGTCGTCCGGCCGCGAGGCCGAGCGCGCGCTGGCTGGCTTCGAACCAGGCGTCGGCATCGTCGGCGGTTCCCCGTCCTGCGTGAGCGCCTCGGTGCGCCGCCGTTCGGCCGCGTCACGTCGAGACGTCTGCCAGGCATCCCATGTGCCGACGATGCCCTTGGGAAGGAACAGCGTCACGCCCACGAAGAGGCCGCCGAGCGCGAACAGCCAGAACTCCGGCAGGACGCCGGTGAACCAGCTCTTGCCGCCGTTGGCGAGCAGCGCGCCGACCACGGGCCCGACGAGCGTGCCGCGCCCGCCGACAGCGGTCCACACAACCACCTCGATGGAATTGGCCGGCGCGAACTCGCCCGGGTTGATGATGCCGACCTGCGGCACGTAGAGCGCACCCGCGATGCCGGCCATGACGGCCGACAGGGTGAAGGCGAAGAGCTTGATGTTCTCGGGTCGCCAGCCGATGAATCGCGTGCGGCTTTCGGCGTCGCGCACGGCGATCATCAGCTTGCCGTACTTGGACTTCGTGATTGCCGCGGTGATCAGCAGCCCGAGCGACAGAGCGATCGCGCTGGCGGCGAAGAGCGCCGCGCGCGTCGCCGGCGCCTGGACATTGAAGCCGAGGATGTCCTTGAAATCGGTCAGGCCGTTGTTCCCGCCGAAACCCATGTCGTTGCGGAAGAAGGCCAGCAGCAGCGCGTAGGTGAGCGCCTGGGTGATGATCGACAGGTAGACGCCCGTGACGCGGCTGCGGAAGGCGAACCAGCCGAAGACGAAGGCGAGCGCCCCGGGTACCAGCACGATCATAATCGCCGCGAACCAGAACTGGTCGAAGCCGTACCAAAACCAGGGAAGCTCCTTGTAGTTCAGGAACACCATGAAATCGGGCAGGATCGGGTTGCCGTAGACGCCGCGATCACCGATCTGGCGCATCAAGTACATGCCCATCGCATAGCCGCCGAGCGCGAAGAAGGCGCCGTGGCCGAGCGAGAGGATGCCGCAGAAGCCCCAGACGAGGTCGAGCGCCAGCGCCAGAAGGGCGTAGGTGAGATATTTGCCGACCAGCGTGACGAGGTAGTTCGGCACGTGGAAGGCGCTGGACGGCGGGAAGGCCAGGGGCAGCACCGGCACCAGGAGGGCGAAGCCGCACAGGATGGCGACCGTGATGAGAATGCGCCGGTCGATCCCGCCGGCAAGCAGGCGTTGGGTGATCATGCCTCCACCGATCTTCCCTTGAGGGCGAAGAGACCTCGCGGCCGCTTCTGGATGAAGAGGATGATGAGGACCAGCACCAGGATCTTGCCGAGCACCGCGCCGGCATAGGGTTCGAGGAACTTGTTGACGATGCCGAGCGAGAAGGCCCCGACCAGGGTTCCCCAGAGATTGCCGACACCGCCGAACACGACGACCATGAAGCTGTCGATGATGTAGCCTTGCCCGAGATTGGGCGAGACGTTGTCGACCTGGCTCAGCGCCACGCCGGCGATGCCCGCGATCCCGGAGCCGAGCGCGAAGGTGAAGGCGTCGATCCAGGGCGTGCGGATGCCCATGGAGGAGGCCATCCGGCGGTTGGCGGTGACCGCGCGCATCTGCAGGCCCCAGGCCGTGCGATTGAAGATGTAGAGAAGCAGCGCGAACACGCAGAGCGAGAAGACGACGATCCAAAGACGGTTCCAGGTGATGGCGAGCTGGCCCAGTTCGAAGCCGCCCGACATCCATGACGGATTGCCGACCTCGCGGTTCGTCGGGCCGAAAATGGTGCGTACCGCCTGCTGGAGGATCAGGGATACGCCCCAGGTCGCAAGCAGGGTTTCCAGCGGACGACCATAAAGAAAGCGTATGACGCCGCGCTCCAGCGCCAGTCCGACGGCGCCGGCCGTCATGAAGGCGAGCGGCAGGGCGATCAAGAGGGACCAGTCGAACAGCCATGGAGCGGAATTGCGGATTACGTCCTGCGTGACGAAAGTGGTGTAGGCGCCGATCATCACCATCTCGCCATGCGCCATGTTGATCACGCCCATAACGCCAAAGGTGATGGCAAGGCCGATCGCGGCCAGGAGCAGGACCGAGCCCAACGAGATGCCGTACCAGATGTTCTGGCCGGCTCCCCAGAGCGCGAGCGAATCGTTGATGTTGGCGATGGCGTCATTGGCAGCGTCGCGCAGAGCGCCGTCGGCACCGGCGGCAAAGCCGGTAAGCAGAGACAGCGTATCCCGGTCTCCGCGCTTGCCGAGGAGTTCGACCGCGGCGCGTTTCTCCTCTTCCGAGGCATCCGATACGAGAACGGTCGAGGCGCGCGCGGCTTCGAGCGCGGAGCGAACGTAGTCCACGGTCTCCTTGCCGATTGCCGCGTCGAGTGCCTCGAGATTGCCCGCGTCGGG
>CATMOC010000521.1 GCA_950071955.1 uncultured Mesorhizobium sp.
AGCCGATCGCACCGGCCTCGCCGCAGCCCTTGATTCCGAGCGGATTGCCGGGGCAGGGGGTGTTTGAGGTCGATACGCTGAAGGACGGCAGGTCGCCGGCGCGCGGCATGGTGTAGTCCATGTAGCTCGCGGTGATCAGCTGCCCCGAGGTGGCGTCGTACTGACAGCCTTCCAGCAGGGCCTGTCCGACGCCTTGGGCGATGCCGCCATGCACCTGGCCCTCGACGATCATCGGATTGATGATGTTGCCGAAGTCGTCGGCCGCCACGAACTGCACGATCTCGGTTGTGCCGGTGTCGGGGTCCACCTCGACCTCGCAGATGTAGCAGCCCGCCGGGAAGGTGAAGTTGGAGGGATCGTAGAAGGCGCCTTCCTTCAGGCCGGGCTCCATGCCCGCCGGCAGGTTGTGCGCGGCATAGGCGGCAAGCGCCATCTGGAACCAGGGCAGGGTTTTGTCGGTGCCGGCGACCTTCAGTTCGCCGTTCTCGATCACGATATCTGCCTCATCCGCCTCCAGGAGGTGGGCGGCGATCTTCTTCGCCTTGGCTTCGACCTTGTCGAGCGCCTTGACGATGGCCGACATGCCGACCGCGCCCGAGCGCGAGCCGTAGGTGCCCATGCCCATCTGCACCTTGTCGGTGTCACCGTGGACGATCGAGACCTGCTCGATCGGGACGCCGAAGCGCTGGTTGACGAGCTGCGCGAAGGTGGTCTCGTGGCCCTGGCCGTGGCTGTGCGAACCTGTCAGCACCTCGATCGTGCCGGCCATGTTGACCCGCACCTCGGCCGATTCCCACAGGCCGACGCCAGCGCCGAGCGAGCCCACCGCTTGGCTGGGCGCGATGCCGCACGCCTCGATATAGCAGCTCATGCCGATGCCGCGCAGCTTTCCACGGGACTTGGCCTCGGCGCGGCGGGCTTCGAAGCCGGCATAGTCGGCCGCCTTCATCGCCGCGTCGAGCGAGGCGGCATAGTCGCCCGCGTCGTAGGCCATGATGACCGGCGTCTGGTAGGGGAACTGGGTGATGAAGTTCTTGCGGCGCAGTTCCGCCGGGCTGACGCCCAGTTCGCGGGCCGCGGTCTCCACCACGCGTTCCATGACGTAGGTCGCCTCAGGCCGGCCCGCGCCGCGATAGGCATCGACCGGCGCCGTGTTGGTGTAGACCGTGCGCACGTTGCAATGGATCGCCGGGATCACGTACTGGCCCGACAGCAGCGTGGCATAGAGGTAGGTCGGCACCGAGGACGAGAACAGCGACATGTAGCCGCCAAGATTGGCGATGGTGTCGACCTTGAGCGCCGTCATCCGGTTGTCGGCGTCGAAGGCCATCTGCACTTCGGTGACATGGTCGCGACCATGCGCGTCGGTGAGGAAACTCTCGGTGCGGTCGGCGACCCACTTGACCGGCACGCCGGTCTTCTTGGAGGCCCATAGGCAGACGATCTCCTCGGGATAGATGAAGATCTTGGAGCCGAAGCCGCCGCCGACGTCGGGCGCGATGACGCGCAGCTTGTTCTCCGGCGCGACGTTGTAGAAGGCGCTCATGACCACGCGGGCGACATGCGGGTTCTGCGAGGTCGTCCAGCAGGTGTAGTGGTCCTCGGCCTTGTCGTAATGGCCCAGTGCTGCGCGCGGCTCCATGGCGTTCGGCACGAGGCGGTTGTTGACAAGCTTCAGTTTCGTCACATGCGCGGCCGACGCGATCGCCTTGTCGGCGGCGGCGGCGTCGCCGATCTCCCAGTCGTAGATGAGGTTGCCATCGGCTTCGGGATGAAGCTGCGGCGCACCGGACTGCAAGGCGGCCACGGCATCGATGACGGCTGGCAGTTCCTTGTAATTGACGACGACCTTCTCGGCGGCGTCGCGCGCCTGGCCCTTCGTCTCTGCCACGACGATCGCCACCGCTTCGCCGACGAAGCGCACGCGGTCCGTCGCCATGGGCGACCAGGCGCCCATCTTCATCGGGGTGCCGTCCTTGGAATGGATCATCCAGCCGCAGATCAGGTTGCCGATGCCGTCGGCCTTGATCTCGCGGCCGGTGAGAACGCCGTAGACGCCGGGCATCTTCTTCGCGGCGGCGACGTCGATGCTCTCGATCTCGGCATGGGCGTGCGGGCTCCGGACGAACGCGGCGTGCTTCATTCCGGGAACGACCATGTCGTCCACGTAGCGTCCCGCGCCGGTGATGAAACGCTTGTCTTCCTTGCGCACGACCCTTGCGCCGATGCCTTCGATGCCCATTAAAGATTCCTCCTCCGGAATTCTCGTGTCCGTTGCGGCTTCGGCGGCGGGAGATCGGATCTCCGGTCCACAACCGCCATGGTGCCGTTGCCCGATGCGGCTTTCGCGTCCTCGGCCGCTTCTCCTCCCCGCCCTGATCAGGCCGCGCGGGCGGCGCCCTTCGACATGGTCTCCGACGCCGCCAGGATCGCCTTGACGATGTTGTGATAGCCCGTACAGCGGCAGATGTTGCCTTCGAGTTCGGCCCGCACGGTCTTTTCGTCCAGCCCCTCGGGGTGGCGGGCGATCATGTCGGTCGCCGCCATGATCATGCCCGGCGTGCAGAAGCCGCACTGCAGGCCGTGATGTTCGCGGAACGCCGCCTGCACGGGATGAAGATCGGCGCCGTCGGCCAGTCCCTCGATCGTCACGACGTCCGAACCGGAGGCCTGGACCGCGAGCATGGAGCAGCTCTTCACCGCCTTGCCGTCGAGATGGACGACGCAGGCGCCGCACTGCGACGTGTCGCAGCCCACGTGCGTGCCGGTCAGACCGAGGTTCTCGCGCAGGAAGTGCACGAGCAGCGTCCTGTCCTCGACGTTGCCGGTGACGGTGCGGCCATTCACGACCATTTCGATTTCGGACATCAGTTTCCTCCTGACCTGCCTTCTGGGTGGGTGGCGCATGCCCATGCGCCCCAGGTTCGACGGGGAGATTACTCCAGCGGAAGGAAGAGTCCACCGGGCCGCCGAGGATTTTCTGCCGCAGGGTTCGCGGTCGATTGGGATCGGCCGATCGCCGGTGGTCTCGCGGCGCGGTGATGGCTGTCGCCCTGCCGTGCCGCGATGCTCGACGGGCCATGCACCGGGCGCAGTGCAGCGATAGGCTCGTCTCCCCGCCCGCGTCCGCTCCCGCCAGCACAGTCCCGACTGCCGGACCCACACCGGCTTCGAGCCGACGGTGATTTGTCGCGGCTTTCGTCTTGAATTTGCCGCCCGATGCCGGTATCACGCGCTCACCTTCGCCCGATGCGTCGATGCATCGGGCCGGGCCGCTTTAGCTCAGTTGGTAGAGCACATCATT
>CATMOC010000522.1 GCA_950071955.1 uncultured Mesorhizobium sp.
AGGGCTGGAACGAGGCGGCGCGTGCCGTCGGCGAGGAACTCGGGATCGAAATCGCGGTCCAGACGATCGGTCCGCGCCAGCAGTGGGAGAACTATGCCGGCGACTGGGCGCGTGCACGCGAGACCCGCGATTCCGGCGCGGTGCTCGTACGGCCGGACCACCACGTCGCGTGGCGGAGCGAGACGATCTCCGACGATCCGGCGGCCGAACTGCGGCGCGTACTCACATCAATCCTGGACAGGTGAACGCCATGACCGAAGCACACGAAAAGGGTTTCTTCACCGAGGAGAACTCGGTGGAAGTCGTCACCGGCCGTAACGCGGCGGCGAAGGACGAGCGGCTGAAGTTCGCCATGGAGGTGATCACGCGCAAGCTGCATGAGGCAGTGAAGGAGATCGAGCCGACGCAGGAGGAATGGCTGCAGGCGATCCTGTTCCTCACGAAGACGGGTCAGACGTGCAACGAGTGGCGTCAGGAATACATCCTGCTCTCCGACATCCTCGGCGTGTCGATGCTGGTCGATGCGATCAACAACCGCAAGCCGTCGGGCGCGTCGGAGAGTACCGTGCTCGGCCCCTTCCACGTCGAGGGCGCGCCGGAACTGCCGATGGGCGCCAACATCTGCCTGGACCAGAAGGGCGAGGACATGGTGGTTTCGGGCCGCATCCTCGACACGGATGGTCAACCGATCCGCGATGCGGTGATCGACGTCTGGCAGGCCAACGACGAAGGCTTCTACGACGTTCAGCAGAAGGGCATCCAGCCCGATTTCAACCTCCGAGGCATCTTCCGCACCGGACCGGACGGCCGCTACTGGTTCCGCGCGGTGAAGCCGAGGTTCTACCCGATTCCCGACGACGGCCCAGTTGGCCAGCTGCTCGGCCAGCTCGGGCGCCATCCCTACCGGCCGGCGCACCTGCACTACATCATCAAGGCCGACGGTTTCGAGACGCTGACGACGCACATCTTCGATCCGGATGATCGATACATCAATTCCGATGCGGTGTTCGGCGTGAAGGAGAGCCTGCTCGCCGAATTCCGCAAGATCGACGACGCGGAACGCGCTCGGGAACTGGAGTTCGCGGGTTCGTTCTGGGACGTGGAGCACGATTTCGTGCTGGCGCGAAAAGGCCGGACCGGACGCTGATCGACGCGGCGACCAATTCGCTGATGGAAATTAACATAATATATTTCGTGGCTTATCTGGCGCGGCTATAGCAATGCGCATGCTGAAGGACAGGCGCTTCAAATCGTCGATCGTCATCGAACCGCGACTCGGAAGGGTTCGCGAGGTTCGAAGCCTCAGGGAAGCGGCCGAGGCACTTCTGCGCGACTGGCCCGGCACGGATCTGCCGAAACGACAGAAGGCGATGGCGTCGTGCCTCTCCGCGCTCAAGGGCGACGTCCAGCCTCACCGCGCCCGAAGGGATTTCATCGAAGCCGCGCGGGAAGCGCGTCTGCTGATGGGGGACTGACGTTCGCGATCAAAGTCGGCGGGTAGCCTTGCTATCTGCGCCGTGAGGTCAGCGGCTGCGGGCCACATCCCTGAGGTAGCGGTCCACGATGGCTTCCATGTTCTTCTGGTAGTCGTCGCGCTGCCTGGCGCCGGTCTCGAACATGTCTCCGAAGAGATCGTCCCACGGTGTCCTCGGACGGCCGCTCGGGTTCTCTCGCTGGACCTCCTGCGGTTCGTCTTGCGTAGCCCCCGGCTGAGCCATGCGCATCCAGTCTTCCATCATCTTTCCGAACGGGTTGCCTTCGAGGGGGCTCTTCGCCGGTTCGGGCTTTGGCTGTTTTCCGGAAGCGCCGGCAAACATATCCTGCATCATTCGGCCGAAGGGATTGTCCATCGGATTCGGCTGTTCGGAAGTGCGTTGCTGTGGCTGGTTGGTCATCGCGGCCGTTCCCTGGCGCATCATCTGCGCCATGACGTCGGCCATGGGGTTACTTCCGCCGAAGCTCGCGGAGCCGAAATTGGGCTGCACGGCCGGCCCGGGGCCGAGCTGGCCGGTCATCTGCTTGAACAGACCGCCCATGATCATGGCCGCCATCGCCGGCAGCATCTGCCGGATCACCCCCTCGCCGAGGCCGGTCAAGGAGGACGCCTGCTGCGCTACGGCGCGCGACAGGTCCTTCGAACCGAAAAGATGGCCGAGAACGCCGTTGCCGTCGGCGAGGCCGGCCGGAGAAAACGCGTTGGCCGGATTGTCGAAATAGTTCGCATGCTGGCCGCTGGAAAGTGCCGCGATGAACGTCCCAAGGCCATAGGGATCGGAGGCGTTCTGCTTCAGGCCTTGGCTGAAGGCCGGCAGGACGGCCTCGACCGCCGCGTGCGCCTGCTGCTGCGACAGCCCGAACTGGCGCGCCAGCGCCTCGAAGGCCTGACCGTTCTGCGCGGCGAGCATGTCGTAGAGCGGCAGCATGGGGTTCTCCTCGAACAAGCATTCATGAAAGCGTATCATTGCACAGAAGGCGTTGCGAGACCCGGTTCCCGATCCTGGATGCATGCGCGTCCGACCCAGTGCCCGGCAAAGGACACCATGAAGAGACGCACACCTTCCGATCGAGAAAACCACGACGCCTCTGCGCCTATCGGAGCGAAGGGGAGGAATCCCTGCACGACGCCCGAGGCGGCGTCCGAACCTGTCGAGCGGTTCTACCGGCGGCTGGCTCTCGAATTTGGAACGGACGTGGACCTGGAATTGCTTATCAGGAACGAGCGTCGTCCGCATCGGGCGCCGACCATCGGGTCCGATCCGATCCAGGCCACGACCGGTGACGAGCCGTAGAGCACATTCCCCTCAGTATGCATACTCCAGGAAAACCGGCTCGATCGATCCGCCCCACCGGGTGTGATAGGCGGTGACCATTTCGTCGGCGGACGTAGTGCCGCGGGCGACCACTTCGTCGAGCGGCGACAGGAAGTTCGTCTCGTCGAACCCCTCGCGGTTCTTGCGTGCCCGGTTCTTCAAGCCGAGCCGGGAGATTGCGAGCACGTCGCGGGCGACATCGCGCAACGTGCCTGAGCCAAAGGAGGCGTCGATGCCCTGGCGGGGGACGGCGTCGCGCTGGGCCAGCACGTCCTCGTACGTCCACGCCGAGGTCAGCGTCTCGGCGGCGTCGAGCGCCTCGCCGTCGTAGAGTAAGCCGACCCAGAAGGCGGGCAGGGCGCAAATGCGCCGCCACGGGCCACCGTCGGCGCCACGCATTTCCAGAAACCGCTTCAGGCGCACGTCCGGAAACAGCGTCGAGAGATGGTTCGCCCAGTCGCCCATGGTGGGGAAACCGTCCGGCACG
>CATMOC010000523.1 GCA_950071955.1 uncultured Mesorhizobium sp.
TGTTTTCTCACCAATGATCTGACACGGGATGGTATCTTCGAATGCCTTCGCAGGCGGCATCACTACGGTACGACTGGATGTCGGATGCACATGGAAGTCTCAGTACAGTTCGATCAAGATGCCACTGTGTTTGAGCGTGATCCCAACGCCTTTCCGGACACCAAACGCTCCACGTCCCGCGAGGTGATGATGGGGGACATTGTACAAACCACCGCCAGCGAGGCGACTCTCAAATTAAGCGTACTTGCCCACTCACCAATCGAACGCATCGAGATCCGCGGCAATGACCGCACGCGCGACTACGTGATCCGGCGAGAGTTCGACGTCAGCGAAGGCGACGCATTCAACCAGGTCATGATCCAGCGGGCGAAGCGCCGCCTGGACCGGCTGGACTATTTCCAGACCGTGAACATATCGACCGTGCCCGGCTCGCAACCGGATCAGGTTTACCTGATCATCGACGTGGTCGAGAAGCCGACCGGCGAGTTTTCGGTCGGCGCGGGTTACTCGACCAAGAGCGAGGCAACCGGCACCGGCGGGGGGAGCAGCGAGGGTTCCGTGTCGGGGGGCAATTTCCTCGGTCGTGGCCAGTACATCAAGGTGTCGGCCGGCGGTGGCAAGAATTCGCGCGACTACAGCCTGTCCTTCACGGAGCCTTACTTCCTCGGCAGGCGCATCGCGGCGGGCTTCGACGTCTATCGGCAGACGCGTGCGTATAACGACCGCTATTCCTCTGACACGACCGGCGCGACGATCCGCCTAGGGCTTCCGATCACCGATTCGCTCACCTCGCAGATCGCGTACAACTATTCGCGCGAGGAGTACGAACTGGACGATAAGTGCGTCGACGATCCGACGACGGTGGTGATCGAGAACCCCTGCAACATCGCGCCGCAGATTCTCGATGCCATAGTGCAGAGCCCTTGGGTCAAGTCCTCGGTCAGCTGGACCTTGCTCTACAATACGCTCGACGACCCGAAGAATCCGCGGGATGGCCTCTATTCGACTTTCAGCGTGGAATATGCAGGTCTCGGCGGAGACGCTGAATTCGTCAAGCTGACGGGACGCGGGTCCTACTATCACACGCTTCTGGAAGAGCAGGACGTCGTCGGCCTCGTTTCGATTGGCGCGGGACACGTCGTCCAGACCGGCGGCCCGCTGCGCCTGTTCGACTACTTCCAGAACGACACGCGCATGATCCGGGGATTCGAATCGAGCGGCATCGGACCGGTGGCCACGAACGGAACCGACCATCTGGGCGGCGAGACCTACATCAACGCGAGTGCCGAAGCGCAGTTTCCCCTTCCTGCAGTTCCGGAGAGCCTCGGCATCAAGGGCGCGGTCTTCGCGGACGCGGCGACGCTGTTCGGGAACGATCTGGCGCCCCTGGGGACAGACATGGAGTGGCGCGCCTCGGTCGGTGCGAGCCTGTTGTGGCAGTCGCCATTCGGGCCGATCCGGTTCGACTACGCCGTTCCGGTCGTGAAAGAACCAACCGACCAGGTTCAGCACTTCAATTTCGGCGTTTCGACGCGCTTCTAGCTTTGACTCTGCCTTGCGGGCCTCCCAGCCCGCAGGCGGGTCCGAGGATCCGGATTCGGAATGGCTGAGCCCGTCTTCTTCTCGCCTGTGCGAGCGATCTCGGTGGGCGAAGCCGCTCGCATGATCGAGGGGATCCTGCTGGACCCGTCGGCGGCATCCGTGCTCATCGAAGGTCTGGCGGTGGCCGGGGAGGGCGGCGGCGGAAAGCTGGTCTTCGTCGATGGAAGGCGCAATGCTCCGCTGATGGCGGGTCTGTCGGCAGCGGCGGTACTCTGCCAGCCCGAACTTGCCTCTCTCGCGCCACCCGGTGTCGCGGTCATAACCACCAAGTTTCCCGCGCTTGCATTCGCCCGCATCGGCCGGGCGCTGTTTCCAGCCGCCACGTTTCCCGCCGCCGTCTCCGCCCAGACCGGCGTCTCCGAACATGCCTGCATCGCCGAGGACGCACTGATCGAGGATGGTGCGATCGTCGAGTTTGGCGCGGTCGTGGGGGCGAGGGCAGAAATCGGGCGCGGCGCGGTGGTCGGTCCGGGCGCGGTGGTCGGTCCGGATTGCCGGATCGGGCGGCAGACGCGGATCGGGTCCAATGCCAGCATCCTCGCGTCGTTGATCGGCGATCGCGTCGTGGTTCATCCCGGTGCCCGTATCGGCCAGGACGGCTTTCGCTTCATTCCCGGCCCGTCGGGTCTCGAAAAGGTTCCGCAGATCGGCCGGGTCATCATCCAGGACGACGCCGAGATCGGAGCCAACACGACGATCGACCGCGGAGGGCTGGGTGACACGGTGATCGGGGAAGGGACCAAGATCGACAATCAGGTACAGGTCGGACACAATGTGCGGATCGGCAGGCACTGCGCGATCGCAGCGCATGTCGGGATCTCCGGCTCGGTCACGCTCGGCGACTTCGTCATGCTCGGCGGGCGCGTGGGCATCGCCGACCATGTCAGCGTTGGCGACCGCGTGCAGATAGCGGCCGGCAGCGGCGTCATGCACGACATACCGGCCGGACAGAAATGGGCCGGATTTCCCGCCAAACTTGCCACCGATTTCTTTCGCGAGACGAATGTCATAAAGAAACTCGCCGCCGACACGCGACGCAAGGGACCCGGAAAATGAGTGACGCAGCTTCCCCGACGCTCGAGTCGGTTGCAATCATGGAACTGCTGCGTCTGTTGCCGCATCGCTATCCCTTCCTGCTGGTCGACCGGATCGTCGAAATCGAAGGAAACAATTCGGCCGTCGGTATCAAGAACGTCACGATCAACGAGCCGCATTTCCAGGGACACTTCCCCGGTCATCCGGTCATGCCGGGAGTGCTCATCGTCGAGGCGATGGCGCAGACTGCCGGCGCGATCTGCATTCGCGAGAGCGCAGCGACGAGCCCTAGCCTCGTCTATTTCATGGCGATCGACGAGGCGAAATTCCGAAAGCCGGTGCAGCCGGGTGACCAGATGCGCATCCACGTCAGGAAGCTGAAGCAGCGGGGAGGAATTTTCCGCTTCGCCTGCGAGGCGACAGTCGACGGCAACAAGGTCGCTGAAGCGCAGTTGACGGCCATGATGACCCCCAAGGTAGAAGGCTGACACTTGGCAGAGACGTTCATTCACCCCGCCGCGGTGGTCGAAGACGGGGCGCAGATCGGGGAAGGCGCGCAGATCGGACCGTTCTGCCACATCGGCCCGCACGCGGTGATCGGCGGAAACGTGGAACTGTTAAGCCATGTTTCGGTGATGAACGCCACCCGCATCGGCGACG
>CATMOC010000524.1 GCA_950071955.1 uncultured Mesorhizobium sp.
CGCGGACCTCTTCGTCGCCGCCATCACGCCGGCGCTGCTCCTGCTCGGCTGCTACATCGCCTACGTTTTGATCCGCTGCCTTCGCGATCCCTCGCTCGGCCCGCCAATGAGCGCAGAGGAACATGCGGAGGAATCGCTCGGCAGCGCGCTGAAATCCCTCGTCGCGCCGCTTTTCATCGTCTTGGTCGTGCTTGGCTCGATCTATGGCGGCATCGCCTCCATCACCGAAGCCGCCGCGCTCGGCGTCTCGTCGGTGATCGTCATCTCTGCGCTGAGGCGCGAACTCACCTTCGCCATGATGCAGGAGAGCCTGGTCCACACGCTCGAAACCTGCGGCATGATCATCTGGATCGGCATCGCGGCGGCCGTGCTGGTGGGCGTCTACAACCTGATGGGCGGCAACCGCTTCGTCTCGGCCGCGATCCTGGGCCTCGACGCCTCGCCGGTCGTCATCATCATGGTGATGATGCTCATCCTGCTTGTGCTCGGCATGTTCCTCGACTGGATCGGCATCGCGCTGCTGACGCTGCCGATCTTCGTGCCGATCATTACGGAACTCGGCTTCGACCCGATCTGGTTCGGCATCCTGTTCGCGGTCAACATGCAGGTGTCCTACCTGACGCCACCCTTCGGACCGGCCGCCTTCTACCTGAAGAGCGTCGCGCCGCCCGACATCACGCTGAAGCACATCTATACCGCACTGCTGCCCTTCATCGGGCTGCAACTCCTGGTGCTGGCGCTGCTCCTGTTCTTCCCGCAAATCGCCATTTGGCCGCTGTAGCGATCTCTACCGGACATCCGCCGTGAAGATCACCGCCGTCACCGCCCACGTCGTCAACGCCGAGATGCGCAACTGGATCTTCGTCAAGGTCCAGACGGATGTGCCGGGCCTGCATGGCTGGGGCGAGGCGACGCTGGAATGGAAGACCAGGAGCGTCGCGGGCGCCGTCGAGGACCTCGCACCGCTGGTCGTCGGCCGCAATCCGCTTGACATTGAGCAGGCGGTCAGGGCGATGCGCAAGCAGTCCTTCTGGCGCCTCGGCGCCATCGGCATGAGCGCCGTCTCCGGCATCGAGCTGGCGCTCTGGGACATCATTGGCAAGCACTTCGGCGTGCCGGTCTGGCAGCTCGCAGGCGGTCGGACCCGCGACAGGGTCCACGTCTACACCCATCTCGGCTTCGGCGACATGCGCGCCGTCTATGAGACCGACAGCGTCGATCCGCTGGTCGAGCGTGCGCATGAAGTGCTCGCGCGCGGCTACACCGCCTTCAAGGTCGTCATCCTGCCCTATGTCTACGCTTATGCGCCGCGCAAAGCCGTCGCCCACGTCGAACGGCTGATGGGCCGCCTGCGCGAGGCGGTGGGGCCGGATATCGAGATCATGCTCGACTTCCACGGCAAGCCCGGCTCCGTCGCCACCGCGCTCTCCTTCATCGAGGCCGTCGCGCCGTTCCATCCGATGTTCGTCGAGGAGCCGATCCAGCCGGGAGACGTGCGCGGCATGCGCATGATCACCGAGAAGTCGACCGTTCCGATCGCGACCGGCGAGCGCCTCGTCGAGCGCAGCGAATTCGAGGACCACTTCCACGCGCGCGCTATGGACATCGTCCAGCCCGACATCTGCCATTGCGGCGGGCTGCTGGAGGCCAAGAAGATCGCCGCCATGGCCGAGACCGCCGGAATGGGGGTGGCGCCGCACAACCCTCTCGGGCCGATCGCGGGCGCCGCGGCGCTGCACTTCGCCGTCTCGACCCCATCCCACATCATCCAGGAGGAGATGGTCGGCGCCGTGCCCTGGTACTTCGACGTGGTGCAGGGCCCGATCCGCATGGTGGACGGCCACTGGCAGGTGCCGGAGACGCCGGGTCTCGGCATCGAGGTGAACGAGGAAGAATGCGCGAAGCATCCCTTCGCGCCGGAAGTCTACCACACGACCAACGCGGTCCTCCCGGACGGCACGATCGTCGACTGGTAGGGGCGGCACCAGCCTGGCGCGGCGCCTCCCCTGCACTTTCCCCTCCCCGCGCACCGGGGTAGAACGGCTACCATGTCCGATCTCCTCTCTCCCGATTCTCCCACCAATGCCGCCGAGTTCACCGTTTCGGAGCTTTCCGGCGCGCTGAAGCGCACCGTCGAGGACGCCTTCGGCAACGTGCGGGTGCGCGGGGAGATTTCCGGCTATCGCGGGCCGCACTCCTCCGGCCATGCCTATTTCGCGCTGAAGGACGACCGCGCCCGGCTGGAGGCGGTGATCTGGAAAGGCACCTTCGCGCGCCTGAAGTTCCGTCCCGAGGAAGGCATGGAGGTGATCGCGCAGGGCAAGCTCACCACCTACCCGGGGTCGTCGAAGTACCAGATCGTCATCGACAGCATCGAGCCCGCCGGCGCGGGCGCGCTGATGGCGCTGCTGGAGGAACGCAAGCGCCGGCTGGTGGCGGAAGGCCTGTTCGAGCAGGCGCGAAAGCAGCTGCTGCCCTTCATGCCGAGGGTGATCGGCGTCGTCACCTCGCCCACCGGCGCGGTGATCCGCGACATCATCCATCGGATCTCGGACCGCTATCCACTGCATGTGCTGGTCTGGCCGGTGCGCGTGCAGGGGGAGACGACGGGCATGGAGGTGTCCAACGCGGTCGCCGGCTTCAACGCGCTGGCGCCCGGCGGCGCGATCCCCCGGCCGGACGTCCTGATCGTGGCGCGCGGCGGCGGCAGCCTGGAGGATCTCTGGGGGTTCAACGACGAGGCGATCGTGCGCGCGGTCGCGGCCTCCGGCATCCCGGTCATCTCCGCCGTCGGCCACGAGACCGACTGGACACTGATCGATCTCGCCGCCGACGTTCGCGCACCGACGCCGACCGGCGCGGCCGAGATGGCGGTGCCGGTCAAGGCCGATCTCGAAGCAACGCTCGCCAGCCTCGGCGCGCGGCTGAAGAACTGCTCCTCGCGCAATTTCGACCGCAAGCACCAGGCACTGCGCGCCGCCGCGCGCGCCCTGCCCTCGGCCGACCAGCTGCTCGCCCTGCCGCGCCGCCGCTTCGACGAGGCCTCGGCCCGGCTCGACCGCTGCCTCGACGTCGGTATCGAGCGCAAGCGCGCCCGCTTCGCCGGCCTGCGCCTGACCCCTGCCACGCTGGAGCGGCGCATGGCCGAGGCCGGCCGGAAAGACCTTGCCCTGCGCATCGCGGCGATCCTCGAGGAGACGATCGAGCGCTTCGAGCCGCGCCTCGCGCCCGGCAGCGTGAAGGTCGAGATCCAGCCCACGACCGACGTCGACGACTTCAGCGTGCGCTTC
>CATMOC010000525.1 GCA_950071955.1 uncultured Mesorhizobium sp.
GGGCCTGCGGCCCGCCCCCTCCGGCTCAAGCGTCGTCGACGGGCAGCCGGTGACGCGGCCGATCTCGAAGGTCGGCATGGTGTTCCAGGCGGCAGTCCTGCTCAAGTGGCGGACCGTACTGGAAAACGTGCTTCTGCCGGCGGAACTCGCCGGACTGAATCCGCGACGCTACCGCGAAAGGGCGCGCGAACTTCTGACGCTCGTCGGGCTCGAGGGCTTCGCGACCAAGCGGCCGGGCGAATTGTCCGGCGGCATGCAGCAGCGCGTCGCGCTCTGCCGGGCGTTGCTGCTCGATCCGCCCCTCCTGCTCATGGACGAGCCGTTCGGAGCGCTCGACGCGATGACACGCGACGACATGAACCTCGAACTCCTGCGGGTCTGGGGCGAGGCGGGCAAGGGAGGCCGCAAGACCGTCCTCTTCGTCACGCATTCCATACCCGAGGCGGTGTTCCTTTCCGATCGCGTCGTCGTGATGTCTCCGCGTCCCGGCCGTATCGCGGACGTGGTGACGGTGGACCTACCGCGACCGCGCACAGTGGAATCACGCGCCACCGCCGAATTCGGTGCCTTGTCGCTCAAGATATACGACACGCTGACGGGACGGCGCACGGGCGCGCCGGGCCGTCCCCTCCAGGCATTGTCCTGAGACGATGAAAGTTCGCCTTCTCGAAATCGAACGTCGTGAGCGGCCCTACCGTCTCAGAATGCCGTTCCGCTTCGGCGTGACCACGGCCACGCACGGCCGCCAGGCGATCGTGCGGGCGCGGGTGGCGCTGGAAGACGGCCGCGAGGCCGTCGGCTGGTCGGCGGAGGCGCTCGGCGCCAAATGGTTCGACAAGAACCTTGCGCTGACCGACGAGGACAACCACCACCAGCTTCGCCGCGCGCTGGAGCTTGCCTCGGACGCCCGGCTTTCGGCCGGGGCCGACACGCCGTTCGGCCACTTCGCCTCCGGATACGGGCCGCAGATCGCGGCCTGCGCGGCGGAAAACCTCAATCCGCTGATCGCGAGCTACGGACAGTCCCTCGTCGACCGAGCGCTGCTCGATGGGTTCTGCAGGGCGCTCGGGATCCCGTTCTACAAGGCGCTGCGATCAAACGCCGTCGGCCTTCGCGCCGCCGACGTGGCGCCGGAGCTCGGCGAAGGCGACCTCTCCGGGCTATTCGCCAGCGTCGTCCCGGCTGCAAGCATTGCCGTTCGCCACACGGTCGGGCTTGTCGATCCGATCCTGGCGAGCGATCTTGCCCGGGAGGCGCGGGTCAATGACGGCCTGCCCGAGACCCTGGAGGAAGTTGTCGGCTTCTATGGGAACCGGCATTTCAAGCTGAAGATCGGCGGCGACGCGGACGCCGATATCGACCGACTGACGCGTATCGCGAGCGTGCTCGACGGGATTGCGGAGCCTTACGCCGTGACGCTCGACGGCAACGAGCAGTATGCGGATGCCGAAGCGATCGCAGCATTCTGGGCACGGGTCGCCGAAACACCCGCACTTTCGCGGCTGGTCTCATCGACCCTTTATGTCGAGCAGCCGATTGCGCGCGCCCGGGCCTTGTCGACATCGGTGGAGCCGCTGGCGCGGCGCATCCCCGTCATCATCGACGAGTCCGACGGAGAGCTTTCTGCCTTCGTCGAGGCCCGCCGGCTCGGCTATTCCGGCGTCTCGTCGAAGGCCTGCAAGGGCATCTGGAAATCGGTCCTCAACCATGCCCGATGCCGCATGTGGAACGCCAGGGGCGAACGCCACTTCTTCATGTCGGCGGAGGACCTGACCTGCGAGCCGGGCGTCGCGCTCCAGCAGGACCTGGCGCTGGTCAACCTTCTCGGCCTCACGCATGTGGAGCGCAACGCGCACCATTTCATCGACGGCTTCGGCGAAGGGCGTGACGCGGAGGCCGAACGGTTCCTCGATGCCCATCCCGATCTCTACCACCGGCAGGACGGGTGCATTCGGGCTCGTGTGAGCGACGGGGCGTTCTCCATCGGCTCGCTCGACGTTGCCGGTTTCGGAACGGGCATCGATCCCGATTTCGAACGCGCGGAAGAAATGCCGCGGTCCGCCTGGGGCCGGGCGAACGGCGGGTAAGGGGAGGGGCTGGATGTCCGACGAACTGGAGACGATGGACGCGCTCGGCGTCGCGCAGATGATCCGCGCGGGCGATGCGACGGAAGCGGAAGTGCTCGACGCCACGATCCGGCGAATCGAGGCCCGCAATCCGCAGCTGAACGCCGTCGTGGCGACGCTCTACGACCAGGCGCGGGCGGCGATCGAGAAGGGGCTGCCGGACGGTCCTTTCCGCGGGGTTCCGTATCTATTCAAGGAACTGGTGGTTTCGGTGCGCGGCGCCGCCACGACGCTTGCCTCGCGGCTCTACGAACACAATCGTCCCACCACCGAGAGCGAACTCGTGCGCCGATGCCGCGCGGCCGGTCTCGTCATCGCCGGCAAGACCAACTCGTCGGAGTTCGGGCTGCAGCCGGTCACCGAGCCCCATCTGTTCGGCCCGACGCGAAATCCCTGGAACCTCGACCATTCGCCGGGCGGATCGAGCGGCGGATCGGCCGCCGCGGTGGCGGCCGGCATCCTCCCCATGGCGCACGCGACCGACGGGGGCGGATCTATTCGCATCCCCGCCTCCTGCTGCGGGCTTTTCGGCCTCAAGCCGACGCGCGCCAGGATAACGGCCGGACCGGAGTCCGGCGAGGGGATGGCCGGACTCGCGAGCCAGCACGCCGTGACCTGGTCGGTGCGCGACAGCGCAGCCCTCCTCGACGCAACCGCCGGTCCGCTGCCGGGCGATCCCTACGCTCCGGCGCCGCCAGCGCGGCCATATCTTCAGGAGGCGTCGGAAGATCCGCCGCGTCTGCGGGTGGCATTCTCGCCAGCAGCGCCGAATGGCGCGGCCATCGACCCCCAGTGCGTCGAGGCGGTTCGCGAGGCGGCGCGGCTCTGCGAGAGCCTCGGCCACCATGTCGAGGAAGCTTCCCCCGAGTTCGACGTTGCCGCAACAGAAGCCGGCTTCGCCGCCGTCTTCCAGGCCAATACGATGGTCAATGTCGGACGGGCGACCGGCGGAGTCCTCCCGCAGGAAGGCATGATCGAGCCGCTGACGCGGGCGGTCGCGGAACGGGGTCTGGCGATGTCGGCACCGGACTACATCCGCTCGCTGCAGGCGATCCATCGCGAGAGCCGCCGCATCGCGGGGTTCTTCGAGAAGTACGACGTGTGGCTGACGCCGACGCTGGCGACACCGCCACCACGGGTC
>CATMOC010000526.1 GCA_950071955.1 uncultured Mesorhizobium sp.
AAAGCTACGACGCCTTCGACTTCAAGCGCATCGCGAAGTCGCTGACCGATTTCATGATCGTCGACCTGTCGGCTTTCTATTTCGACATCCGCAAGGACGCGCTCTACTGCGACGCTCCGTCGAGCGTGCGTCGCAAGGCATCGATCGTGGTGGTGCGGCACCTGTTCGATTGCGTGGTCACGTGGCTGGCGCCCATGCTGCCCTTCACCATGGAGGAGGCCTGGCTCGACCGGCACAAGGACGCGGTATCGGTGCACCTGGAGCAGTTTCCGGACGTTCCGGCCGAATGGCGCGACGACGCGCTTGCCGAGAAGTGGCGCAAGATCAGGCAGGTGCGCCGCGTCGTGACCGGAGCGCTGGAACTGGAGCGGGCCCGGAAGACAATCGGTTCGTCCCTGGAGGCGGCACCGATCGTGTACGTGGCCGATCCCGCGCTCATGGCGGCTCTGGATGGCTCCGACATGGCCGAGATCTCGATCACCAGCGGCATCTCCGTGCGCCCGGGCGAGGCACCGGCGGAGGCGTTCCGGCTCGACGACGTCAAGGGTGTGGGCGTGCTGTTCGCCACGGCCGGCGGCGCCAAATGTGCGCGCTCCTGGCGCTACACGGACGACGTCGGGACCGACCCGGATTATCCGGACGTTTCGGCGCGCGACGCGGCGGCGCTGAAGGAGTTGCAGGCGCTTGGCCGCCTGTGAGACAAATCGCGCCGTGGCCGCGCGCCGCGGCCCGATTGCCGGTGACGGCAGGTTGCTTTACAAGCCGTTAACGCGCATCCGTCATCTTGTTGCCGGATTCTGTGATAGACAGTCGGCGACTTGGACGGCAGGGGTGGAACGGCCGTCGGGAAAGGCACACATCGGCATGTTATCTGGCGTACTGAACGCATTGAGCGGAAACGCGGCGAAAAGTGTCGCGCTGGCTGCCGTCGTAGCATCGTTGTCGGCCTGCATGGGCTCGCCGCCCTACGGCACCGGCACGCCGGCAGACGTGCAGCTTCTGGAAGACGTCACCGGCGTGCTGACGATCTCGCCCAAGGACGAGGCGCCGATCGAATACAAGCCGCGTCCCGAACTGGTAAAACCCGCCTCGATCGCGCAGCTGCCGCAGCCGCAGGACAGCATCAACACCGCTTCCAACCCGGCATGGCCCGAGTCGCCCGAGCAGAGGCGCGCGCGGGTCCGCGCCGAGGCGACGATTAACCGCGACGAAGTCAACTTTCAGCCGGAAGTCTATGACGAAGTTGCGCGGGCGGCGCCCAAGAGGGCAGTCCGCAGGACGCGCGGCGATGACGTCGGCTTGAACGGAGAGCCGCTCCTGGAAGGCTCTGGCGGAAACCAGCGCAAGGAATTCAACCGCAGGCTCGCCGCCAACAACCAGGGTAGCCCGACTACCCGCCGCTATCTGAGCGAACCGCCGCTCGATTACCGCCAGCCGGCGCCCACTGCTCCTGTCGGCGACATCGGCGAGGACGAATGGCGCAAGGAGAAGCGCCGCGAGGTGGGCAGCAAGAAGGGCTGGAGCCTGAAAGACCTCATTCCCTGGGGGTGAGGGCTCACTCCTCCGTTCGCCTTTCGCGGAAGAAATCCTTCAGCAGCGCCGCGGCTTCCCTCTCGCTGAAGCCCGAGTAAACCTCCGGCGCGTGATGGCAGGTCGGCGCGGAAAAGAAGCGTCCGCCGTGGATCACGCCGCCTCCCTTGGGGTCCCCGGCGGCGAAATAGAGCCGGCGGATGCGCGCGAAGGAGATCGCCGCCGCGCACATGGCGCACGGTTCCAGCGTCACATAGATGTCGGCTGATCCAATCCGCTCGGAGCCGGATATCCGGCAGGCTTCGCGGATGACCAGCATCTCGGCGTGGGCGGTCGGATCGGCGCGTTCGCGGGTCCGGTTGCCGTCGCGGGCGACGATGCGACCCTCGATCACGACCACCGCGCCGACGGGCACTTCGCCGCGGGAGGCGGCAAGCCGCGCCTCTGACAGCGCCTCTCCCATGAAATCAGGACGGTTCACCGTTCCGAAACTCCGATATTCCACTCGCGCCGGGCCAAGTCTGCTGATAGTTAGCCGCGCGGAAAGGCAAAGACCACATGGACGACGACGAGGACAAGAAGCGCAAGGGCGGAACCGGCGCGAAAAAAGGCGGATTCCGGGCGGCCGGAGACGGTGCTCGCAAGGACGCCGGGAAACCTTTTGGCGGCAGGAAGCCTGGCAAGCCGGCCGGCAGAGCGGCTGCGCACGGCGGCGGCGATTTCCGCGCGCGCAACAGCGACGAGGGCGCGAAGAAGCCGTACAAGCCGCGTCGCGTGACCGAGGGCGGCGAAGGCGAAGCGCGTCAGCAGCGGCGCTCCGAGCCCCCCGCGAATCGGGAAGGTCGCGTCGATGTGGATCGCCAGCGACAACGCCGGGCGGCGGGCGAGGCGGGCGCCGGTCCTGTCGACCGGGAAGGACGCAAACCTTTCGGCGCAGGCAAGCCCTTCCGCGACAGGAAGCCGGACACCGGCGGCGAGCGGACTTTTCGGCCCCGGCGCGAGGATGGCCCTGCCGGCGGAGACAGGAAGCCTTTCCGCAACACAGGGGGGGAGCGCGGCGGTTTCGGTGGCAAGCGTCAGGACAGCGCACGACCCGACTTCAAGCGCCGCGACGATCGGACTTCCGGGACGGGAGATCGCCGGACGGGCACTGACAAGCCCGGCTTCGGTGAGAAGCGTCCCTTAGGGGACAGAGCCGCTGGCAAGGACAGGCCCGCGGGAGCGCGGGCGGACAGCGGCGCCAAACGGCCGCGAAGCGACGCCCGCAAGGACGCGGCGGTACCGGAAGAAGGCTACCGGTCCCTGGACCCCGATACGGTGCTGTCACCGGCGTCGGGCGAAGCCGCGCTGCGCGCCGCCGGACGCCACGTCGGCCACCTGCACTTGGCCGACAACACGCGGCTGGAGCCGGGGACCGGCGACATCGACTTCACCGATGCCGAACTCGGCGACATCCACTCGGTGAACGCCGCCGCTGCGGGCGGGGGTCTGGGGTATCTCGGCACGCTTCTGGCAGGGATCAGCAACTCGGCCACGGCCGATGGCGTGGGCCGCGTCACCGAGCAGCACGAGGCGAGTATCGGCATAGCGGGTGGCGTGGCTGAGACCGAGGGGAAAGCTCCAGCGTCCGCCGTCGACCTTGAGGCGGCCGAGATAATCGCCGAAACGCAGGCCCATCTCTTCGGCGAACCCGGCCTCGTCGAGGGCCATGATCGCCGGCGCCAAGTCGGCCCGT
>CATMOC010000527.1 GCA_950071955.1 uncultured Mesorhizobium sp.
CACCTTGGCGCCGCTGTCGTTGAGCTGATAGGCGACCTGTTTTTCCTGCAAGGTCGGGTAGAGCCCGTGGGTGACCGCGCCGATGCACTGGATGCCGAGATCGGAAAACACCCATTCCTTGTTGTCTTCCGAAAGGATCGATACGACCTCGCCACGCTTGAGGCCGAGCGACAGGAGGCCGAGGCCGATCAGCCGCGCGTGTTCGTAGAAGTCGCCCCAGGTGTAGGACAGCCAGATGCCGTAATCCTTCTCCCGGTGCGCCACCTTGGAGCCGAGCTCCTGGCAGCGCTGGCGGAAGAGCTTTGCCAGCGTGTCGCAGCCATCGAAGTAGAACGGCCCGGCGCCTTCCAGGTCCGCGTTGAACGAATGTCCGCGGACGGTCTGCATTGGCGGCAGCTTTTCGGCGATGGTCATCCTGTCCTCCCGAATGGTGCTCATCTCCAGGTCTTCTTCTGCTTCCAGCGCTTCTGGCCGCGCTGGCTCTCTTCGGTCTGGACGCCGAGATAGAACTCCTGGACGTCCTTGGACTGGAGGAGCCGCCTCGCCTCGTCCGCCATGACGATGCGGCCGAGTTCCATCACGTAGCCGTAGTCCGCCACTTCCAGCGCCACCTTGGCGTTCTGCTCCACCAGCATCATGGTTACGCCCTGCTCGCGGTTCAGCCGCTTGATGATCTGGAAGATCTCCTTGACCAGAAGCGGCGACAGCCCGAGGCTCGGCTCGTCGAGCAGCATCAGCTTCGGCCGCGCCATCAGCCCGCGCGCGATCGCCAGCATCTGCTGCTGGCCGCCCGACAGCGTGCCGGCCGCCTGGCGACGGCGTTCCCTGAGAATCGGGAAGTAGGAGAACACCATCTCCTCGTCCCGCCGGATGCCATCGCCGTCGCTGCGAACGAAGGCGCCCATCCTGAGATTCTCCTCCACGGTCAGCAGCGGGAAGACCTCACGTCCTTCAGGCACGTGCACGATGCCCATGCGCACCACCTTGTCGGGCGCAGCACCCGCGATGTTCTGTCCGCCGTAGAAGATCTGGCCCTTCTCCGGGTCCATGACGCCCGAGATCGTCTTCATCAGCGTCGTCTTGCCGGCACCGTTGGCCCCTAGCACGGTGACGATCTGGCCTTCGCGGACTTCGAGGCTGCAACCGCGGATCGCCATGATCGGGCCGTAGTAGCTTTCGAGGTTGCGCACCGAAAGCACCACCTGCTTCTCCGAAGCCGGCGCCGTGTTGCCGAGCACGTTCTGCGCCACGTTCATGCCACCGCCCTTTCCTCGTCGTCCGAGACGCCGATATAGGCCTCGATGACCTTCGGATCGTTCTGCACCTCATGCGCGGAACCGATCGACAGCATCTGCCCGTCGGCCAGCGCCAGCACGCGGTCGGAGACGGCGGAGACAAGGTGCATGTCGTGCTCGACCATCAGCACGGTGATGCCCATCTGCTTCTTGATGTCCTCCACCCAGTAGGCGACGTCCTGCGTCTCCTCGACCGAGAGGCCGGACGCCGGCTCGTCGAGCAGCAGGAGCTTTGGCTCGAGCGCCAGCGCGCGACCCATCTCGACGACCTTGCGCACCCCGTAGGGCAGCCCGGCGATGTACTTTTCGCGGTAGGCCTGCAGGTCGAGGAAATCGATCACCTTCTCCACCGCCTCGCGATGCCGGCGCTCCTCCTGCCGCACGAAGGGTGTGAACAGGAGCTCGGTCATGAAGTTGCTGCGCCGGTGGCGGTGGCGTCCGACGAGCAGGTTCTGCAGCACCGTCGCCTGCTCGAACAGTTCGATGTTCTGGAAGGTGCGGGCGATGCCGAGCGCGGCGATCTCGTGCGGCTGACGCGACAGGATGCTCTTGCCCTGGAAACGGATGTCGCCCTCGGCCGGATCGTAGATGCGGCTGATCAGGTTGAAGATGGTCGATTTGCCGGCGCCGTTCGGACCGACCAGGGCGAAGACCTCGCCTTCCTCGACCGAGAACGAAACCTTGTTGACGGCGACGACGCCGCCGAAGCGCAGCGTCACGTTGTCGAGTTCGAGCAGGCTCATCGCATGCGCTCCGTCTTGAGGTAGCTCTTCTGGCGACGGAACATGTCCTTCCGGTAGAAGGGGAACAGCTCGAAATAGGTCCGGACCTTGACCCAGCGCCCGTAGATGCCCATCGGCTCGAACAGGATGAACAGGATGAGGATGGGCCCGAAGATCGCCGACTCCAGGCCGGGGATCGCCACTGTGCCCCCGCCGAACAGGCCGCCGATCCAGTCGCGCGAAATCGCGATGGCCTGCGGCATCAGCGCCACGATGATGGCCCCGAAAAAGGCCCCGTGGATCGACCCGAGCCCTCCGATGACGATCATCAGGAGGAGCTGGATCGAGATGATGACGTTGAAGGTCTCGTTGTTGAAGATGCCCGCGTAGTGCCCCATCAGCGCGCCGGCCAGCCCGGTGATCGC
This sequence comes from uncultured Mesorhizobium sp., assembly GCA_950071955.1. Lineage (GTDB taxonomy): Bacteria > Pseudomonadota > Alphaproteobacteria > Rhizobiales > Rhizobiaceae > Aquibium > Aquibium pacificus. Next base: position 2,443 of record CATMOC010000527.1, read on the forward strand.
GGTGGAAATGCCGAACGAGATTGCCTTCGTGCGGGCGACGTTGACCCCCATCGCCTGGGCCGAGACCTCCGAATCGCGAACCGCCGCGAAGGAACGGCCGAGCGGTGAGCGCAGGAGGTTGCGGTAGACCAGCACGACCGCGACAGCCACGGCGAGCACCAGCCAGTAGAATCCGTCGGGATTGGCGTAGCGGTCGAACTTGAGGCCGAAGATGTCGATCGTGGGGGCGAACAGGCCGATGACGCCGTTGGTCAGCGGTTCGGCCAGCACGATGATGTCGTCCGCGAGGATCGAGATCGCCAGCGTCGCGATCGCGAGGTAGATGCCGTGCAGTCGCGTCGTCGGCAGCGCGAGAAGCACACCGGCGAGCCCCGCGATGACGCCTGCGAGCGGGAAGGAGAGGATGAACGGGAACCCGAGCTTCTCCTGCAAGAGTACGTTGGCATAGCAGCCGACGGCCAGGAACGCGGCATGGCCGAGGCTCGCCTGGCCGGTCTGCCCGACCAGCACCATCAGCCCCATGCCGGCGATCGCCCAGATCAGCATGTTGGTCATCTCGCCGATGGCGAACGTGCCCATCAGGAACGGAAGCACGACCGCCAGGAGCAGGAGCAGCATGTACCAGGTGGCCTGCACGCCGTGCCGGAAGTAGTTGATGTCGGCGTCGTAGGAGGTCTTGAAGACTGTCCGCATCGGTTCAGACCTTCTTCCTGTGGACCTGGGCGAGGATGCCGTGCGGCCTGAAGACGAGGATCAGGAAGAGCAGCAGGTAAGGCATGACCTGCGAGTATCCCGCCGCGATGTAGTAGGAGGCGA
>CATMOC010000528.1 GCA_950071955.1 uncultured Mesorhizobium sp.
TCGGCATCGCCACGCAGGACCCGGTTCTGCGCAAGCGGTTCAAGGGCGCGCCTGAGCACGTCGTGAACTACTTCTTCTACGTGGCGGAGGAAGTGCGGCAGTTCCTGGCCGACATGGGCTATCGCAGGCTGGACGAGATCATCGGCCAGAGCGAGCTGCTCGAAAAGGAGACGATGGTCGACCACTGGAAGTCGCGCGGCCTCGATTTCAGCCGAGTCTTCTTCAAGCCCGACGCGCCCAAGGAAGAGACGTTCTGGACGACCCGCCAGAAGCATCCGATCGACGACGTGCTCGACCGCAAGATGATCGAACTCGCGCGTCCGGCGCTGGAGCGCAAGGAGAAGGTGAAGATCGAGCTTCCGATCCGCAACACCGACCGCTCGACCGGTGCGATGCTCTCGGGCGCCGTCGCCAAGCGCTGGAAGTACAAGGGCCTGAAGGAAGACACGATCTCGGTGACGCTCACCGGGACCGCCGGCCAGTCCTTCGGCGCCTTCCTGGCGCGCGGCATCTCGTTCGAGCTGATCGGCGATGGCAATGACTATGTCGGCAAGGGCCTCTCCGGCGGCCGGATCGTGATCCGCCCGGCGGAAAACTCCCGCATCAAGGCGGAGGAGTCCATCATCGTGGGCAACACCGTGCTCTACGGCGCGATCGAGGGCGAGTGCTACTTCCGCGGCGTGGCGGGCGAGCGCTTCGCGGTGCGCAACTCCGGTGCCGTCACGGTCGTGGAAGGCTGCGGCGACCATGGCTGCGAGTACATGACGGGCGGCGCGGTCGTCGTCATCGGCAAGACCGGGCGCAACTTCGCGGCCGGCATGTCCGGCGGTGTCGCCTACGTGCTCGACGAGGAGGGCGATTTCGCCGAGCGCTGCAACATGGCCATGGTCGAACTCGAGCCGGTGCCCGAGGAAGACGATATACTGGAGAAGCTGCACCATCACGGCGGCGACCTGGCCCAGCTGCATCTGGTGGGCATGTGGGTAACCTTTGCCCTGACCGCCGCCATTCTGCTGCTGGTGGTGGGCACCCTGGCCCGCCAGCTGAGAGCACAGCAGTCCCAGCTTGGACAGTTCCGGGAAAACCGGCTTCGCGGCGACCGCATGGCATCGAGCGGATCATGGTCGAGCGTCGCCACCTCGTTCCCCGCCAGCAAGCACACGAATTCTTCCTCGGAGATCGCTCGGTTGCGGTTGGCGATTCGCGACACGGGGCGCCAGGATTCCGGCCATTCCCCGGTCTCGAGAAACTCGGCCATGCCGTCCCTGCCACCGGTGTCGATCACGGCAAAGGCGTCATCGCCATCGGGAAGCAGCGCCGCGGTCCCCATGTCGGCGCCGACAAAGTTCGCGAGCGCGGCGACCCGCATTTGTCGACCGGGATTGGCTCCGGTCCCGTGCAGTATGCTGTCCTCGAACAGCACCGCCTCTCCCGGCGACAATTCGAGGTCGCGGGCATGGCGCCGTTCGACCTGCTCCGAAAACCCGTCGAAATAGTCGCCCGACCGGGAATGGCGAATATAGGGCAAGATGCGCTGGCTTCGCGGCACGAGCCTGAAGCGAGCCGCGCTTCCCTGACTGTCGGACAGCAGGACCCAGCAGGCTATCCGGCGCGCGAACGGATCGATGGTGGTCGGCCAGTGCTGGTGGATCGGCGTTGCTCCCGCCCCTCCGGGCTTGATGGCGACGCTCGCATAATGGCACCGGGCATGGGCGAAGAGCGGAGCGAGAGACGGTACGATGGCGTCGCGCACCAGCCTCGCCGAGCGCAGGGCGAGTTCGCGATCGTCGTCGATGAGGCCTAGATACCAGTTCGACTGCGGCTGGTTCGCCTCCACGCCGTGGGGATACAGCCGGGCAACCCTGCCGGCGATTGCGATCGCTGCATCGCTCGGGAGGATCCGCAACTTGACGAAACCTTCTTCGGAAAAGCGCCGTTCGAGCTCCGGGTCGCGGAACGACGGCGTGCTGTCGGTGGCGGCATCGTCCGGAGTTCCAGCCAGGTTTGCCGGTTCAGGCATCGCTCCACTCCCGACGCCTCTCGAAGATGGCCGCACGACCTCGGGTCACGTCGCAAGGCCTCGCAACGGTCGTGCGCGGCGGGCGGCGCGGACCGACCTGACCAGCCGCATCATCGGACGCTCGACGAGGTGGAACGTGGCGAGCCCGCTCGCCAATCCCCCCGCCACCACCACCGCAAAGTACGCCGCGGGCGCGATCGGCACTGCGGCGCCAACCCGATCGAGGAGGATGATCGGGAAGAAATGGACGAGGTAGATCGAATAGCTCGCATCGCCGACCAGCTTGACGGGCTTCCACAAGGGCAGTCCGCCGCGGGCGCGATCGAGGGCGACGCAAGCGATGAAGAGCGCAAGGACGAAGGGCAGGTATTGCATCCGTTGGGGCGTGAACGGTGCGTCGAGGAAATACTGCTCGGTCACCGCCATGAGGGGAAGCCAGGCAAGCATCAGCCCGAGGAAGACCAGCCCGTAATTCCACCGACGCTGCCATGCGAGACCGACCCACAAACCGAATACGAACTCGAATATCATCGGCGAGGTCCAGAAGCGGAATGGTTCGCCCCCCTCCAGCAGGATCCCCAGTGCCACCAGCACGCCGAAACCGACGGATACCACCGGAACGAGGTAGCGCCGGCGTAGAAACAGCGCGGCGGCGAACAGCGCGTAAAACATCATTTCGTAATTGAGCGTCCACCCCTGAGGAATCAGGGGGTTGAGATCGGGTTCGAACGGGCTGCTTCCGGGGATGAACAGCAGCGAGCGCACGAGAAATGCCCAATCGGCGCCGGCCATCCGTGTCGCGATCGTTCCCGGATCGAGGATCGGGAACAGGATGCCCGAATAGATCAGCACGAACGCGGCAAGGGTGAGCGTCCAGTAGAGCGGAACGATCCGCGCCAGCCGATCGCCGAAAAAGTCGAGCGGCCTCGTCTCGTCCGAAGAGATGACCACCACCAGGAACCCGCTCATCAGGAAGAACAGGTCCATCGCCAGCCCGAGAAGCGAGATCGGCAACTGCGGGAGGCCCGGCAGGCCGTGGGCAACGAGCACCGCGATTGCCGCGAGGGCCCGCAGGTACTGGATGCTGAGCAGGGTGCGGTCGATCCGTTGCCATACGACAGTGCCGACCCCTTCGACGCTCATCGCGCGCCCGTCCTCGAAACGGCCTGCGTATCGGCCAGCGAACGAAGCGTCGCGGCCAACTCGGCGGCGGGATCGGGCGGAACGCAATCGCGGA
>CATMOC010000529.1 GCA_950071955.1 uncultured Mesorhizobium sp.
CGCCGAAGCTCGATCCGGGCATCACGGCGACCTTCTCGCGTTCGAGGAAGGCCCAGGCGAAGGCCTCGCAGTCGGGCTCGATGGCGGAGACGTCGAGCATGACGTACATGCCGCCCTCGGAGCCGCGCACGCGGATGCCGTTCATGCCGCGCACCTCGGCGAGGAAGGCCTCGCGGCGGCGGCCGTAGGTGTCGGCGATCTCGGCCACGCCGTAGTCGTTCTCCAGCGCCTCGATTGCGGCGCGGCTGACGAAGTCGGTCAGCCCGTAGGTGGTGACGAGGTTGAGGCTGACCAAGAGCGCGATCATGTCGGTCGGGCCGGTGAGCCAGCCGATGCGCCAGCCGGTCATGCCGTGGCTCTTGGACATGGAGTTGATGACAAGCGTGCGTTCGGCCATTCCGGGCAGGGCGCGCGGCGAGAGATGGCCGGACGCGCCTGGAAGGGTCCAGTAAACCTCGTCCGACAGGAGCCACAGATCATGGCGACGGCAGATGTCGGCGATGCCGTCGAGGCACGCGCGCGTGTAGGCGGCGCCCGTCGGGTTGTTGGGGGTGTTGATGAGGATGGCGCGGGTCTTCGGCCCGACGGCGGCCTCGATGTCGGCGGCGGCGGGCTGGAATCCGTTCTCGGCCTTCGCCTCGACGATGGTGAAGGAGGCGCCGGCGGCGCGGAAGGTGCCGGGATAGGTGGCGTAGTAGGGGGAGACCATGATTGCGTGGTCGCCGGGATCCATTGTCGCCTGGACGGCGGCGTAGAGCGCCAGCTGGCCGCCGGGGGTGGCGATGACTTCGCTGGACGACGTCTCGACGCCGGTGCAGCGGGTCGAGACCGCCGCCATGGCCGCGCGAAGCCTCGGCAGACCCGGCAGCTGCGTGTAATGGTGGTAGCCCGCCCTAACCGCCGCCACGCAGGCGTCGACGGTCGCCTGCGGCGTGTCGAAATCGTGGTCGCCGACCGAGAGCATCATGATGTCCTCACCGGACTGCTTGCGTGTCATCGCGGCGAAGTGCAGCTCCCAGCCGTCCTTGCCGGACGGCGTGATGCCGGCGATGCGAGAGGAGGGGCTAGGCATGAAACGCTCCGATGTCGTGGCCGGCCTCGGCCAGCCTGTCGCGCAGCCGCGCGATGTGTTGCGGGCCGACCTCGCAGCAGCCGCCGACGATCGTCGCGCCCTGGCTGATCCAGCCGAGCGCGAAATCGGCGTAGGTGTCCGGGCCGAGGTCCGTGCGCGCCTCGAGTTCGGCCACGGTGCCGCCGAGTTTCAGCGGCTCGATGGCGGTGAAGCCGTTGGCGTAGGCGCCGACCGTGCCACCGAGAGCCGAGAGTTCGGGCATGGCGCGGTCCACCGCTTCCGGCCAGCTGCAGTTGACCATACGGGCGGCGAGCGTCAGGTGTGCGACGGCCCGCGCCGCATCCGCGATGGTTTCGCCGCTTCGCAGCCGTGGCGCACCCTGGTCTGCGAGGGTCCACGACAGCCACACCGGCTTGCCGCTTTCGCATGCAGCCGTCGCGGCGGCGAGCCCTTCTTCGGCGGAGGCCATGGTCTCGCACAGGATGAGGTCGACATGCTCCGCCTGCCGGGCGACGATGCGCCGATAGATGGCCAGCGTCTCGTCGAAGGGCTGCCGCAATTCCGGCTGGTACGAGCCGAACAGCGGCGGGAGGCAGCCGGCGACGGCGCAGTCCGTGCCGACGGCGTCGCGCGCCTCGCAGGCAAGGTCGATGGCGCGTTGCTGCAACGTCCCGAACATGTCGCCGACGCCCTCGCGCTCCAGGCGTTCGGGGGTTGCGGCATAGCTGTTGATGGTGACGACGCGCGCGCCGGCGCGGATGAAATCGGCGTGGAGATCGCGCACGAGGCCGGGCTGGTTCATGAGAATTTTCGCCGACCACAGCGGCGTGGGCTCGGCGCCGGAGCGCCGCAACAGTTCCTGGCCCATGCCGCCGTCGGTGAGGATGATGGAGGTCACACCCGGTTCCTTCCGTCCGTGGATAAGGCGCTGCCAGCGATCACCAGCCGTCCGCGCCCGTCGAGCAGGGGCGCGACATCGCCGTATCCAGCGATCATCGGATGGGACGTCTCCAGCCGGTGCATGTGTGTCGCGGTGACGACGACGACCCGCGCGCCGGCGGCCTCGGCGGCCTGGATGCCGGCCGGTGCGTCCTCGAAGACGAGACAGTCGCCAACCGCCTGGCCGAGCCGTTCTGCGGCGAGCAGGAAGCAGTCGGGTGCAGGCTTGCCACGACTGACATCCTCGCCGGTGATCATCAGAGGCGGGACGGGAAGGCCCGCGGCTTGCAGCCGGCGCAGCGCGAGCCGGCGCGGCGCGGAGGTGACGATCGCCCATCGGCCGGCGGGCAGGGCGGTCAAAAAGGCGGCCGCTCCCGCGATCGACACCACCCCCTCGACATCGTCGATCTCGGCTTGCGCGAGCGCCTCCGCTTCGGCGGCGAGGTCGATGTCCGGCAGATTCAGCTGCCCGATCGTCTCGATCGCGCGCTTGCCGTGGATGGTCGGCAGGAATGCGGCGACGTCGATGCCGTGTCTCGTGGCCCAGATCGACCAGACCCGTTCGGCAGCGGCGATAGAGTTGAGGATCGTGCCATCCATGTCGAACAGGAAGGCGCCGAAACTCTCGTCGGGAAAGGGCAGGGTCACGCGCGCAGCCTCTCGTTTGCCGGATCCCACAGCGGTCCGTCTTCCTGCACGGTCGCGGAGAAGCGGTCGCCGAAGATCTCGATCTCGACGCGGGTGCCCGGCACGGCGAGGTCGGCGCGCAGCATGCCGAGCGCGATGGATTTGTCCACCCTGTGGCCCCAGCCTCCTGACGTCGTCTCGCCGACGATCTTCCCGTCGTGCCAGAGCGTCGACATGTAAGGCGCGTCGCATTCGCCGGGCTGGTCCACGACGAGCGTCGCGAAGCGCTTGGCCACGCCCTGCTGCTTTTCGGAGAGCAGGGCGGCCTTGCCCGTGAAGTCCGGCTTGTCCCATTTCACGAAGCGTTCGAGCCCGCCCTGGAGGATGGTGTAGTCGGTCGAGAGGTCGCCCTTCCAGGCGCGATAGGCCTTTTCGAGCCGCAGCGAATCCAGCGCGAACATTCCGAAGGGTTTCAGTCCGTGCGCCTGGCCGGCCTGCCAGACGGCGTCGAAGATCGCGGCGGTGTCCTCGACCTTGCTGTGGAGTTCCCAGCCGAGTTCTCCGGCGAAGGAGACGCGGACCAGTTGGAGCCAGCGGCCGG
>CATMOC010000530.1 GCA_950071955.1 uncultured Mesorhizobium sp.
GCTGAAGCTGGCCATGGGTGGTGGGTCGCCGGTGCCGCTGACGGTGATCGAGTTCATGCAGCAGCGCGGTGTGCCGTTCAGCGAGGTCTGCACCACCCGGTGGGTGCCCAGCGTGCGGACACCCTCGATCTGCGGGGACTCGACGACCTCGACCAGCCCGCGCACCCCCGGCCCGCCGTAGGCGACCTTCTGGCAGTCCGGTCCGGGATCGTTGGGCGGTACCGGCTCGGAGGTCTCGACCGCGATCGCGATGAACCGGTTGCCCTTGCCCTCGGCCAGCAGCTTCTGCTGAAGCTGCGCCACCACGTCGCCGTTTTCGGCATGAACCAGCGGCAGGGCACCGAGTTCCGCGCAGCGCTGGAAGGACGAGTACATCTCGTCGTCGTTGACCATCAGCGCGCCCTTGTAGGCCATGAAGTGCTTGAACGAGGTGATGCCCTTGTCGACCACCTGCTGCATCTCGTTGAACACCTGTTCGCCCCACCAGGTGATGGCCATGTGGTAGGAATAGTCGCAACAGGCGCGGGTCGACTTGTTCGACCACATGTCGATCGCCTCGAGCAGCGACTGGCCCGGCGACGGCAGGCAGAAATCCACCACCATGGTGGTGCCGCCCGAAAGGGCTGCCCGCGTGCCGCTCTCGAAATCGTCCGAGGAATAGGTGCCCATGAAGGGCATCTCCAGGTGCGTATGCGGATCGATGCCGCCCGGCATGACGTAGCATCCGGTCGCGTCGATCTCGTGGTCGGCATGCAGGTCGTGGCCGATGGCGACGATCTTGTCGTGCTTGATCAGCACGTCCGCCTTCCAGGTCCGGTCGGCAGTGACGATGGTTCCGTTCTTGATGACTTTGGACATGGCGTTCCCCGGAGTTTCGTTCGCTAGGTCGAATGTGCAATTGGGACGGGCGGTAGCAGGTCGAGAAATATCATCAGATACCGGTCGATATCCTGCATCTGGTCGATGCCCAGTCGCCCGATCGGTCCGCGGACCTTCGAACGGGGAAAGGTCATTATCTTCTCGACTTGCACCTGGGACCGCTCCCGCAAACCATTGGCGGCATCGGGCTCGACAGTCACACGAAGATTCCTCGTAGGAACATACCTGGAGGTCAGAAAACAGACCGTAACGCTGTCGAGTTGGTCAAGAAGCCGGCTGTTCTGGACAACGACCGCGGGACGCGGCTTGCCGTAGTCGCCCTGAGCGGAAACGATCACGACTTCACCGCGCAACATCAGTCCAGATCATCCCAAACTTCTCGCGCAAAGGCGTCCAGAACCGCGTCCATGTTCTCGCGCCTGTCCGCTTCCCGGATCAGACGGCAGTCTTCCTCTATCTGCTTCCAGAACTCTGCCGAGTTCACATCCGGCAGCCAGACCTCGAACGGCTTGAATCCGCGCTTCAGTAGTTCCGCCCTTTCCTCTTCGGTCAGTTCTCTTGGCCGGCCCATGATGGCCTCCTGTCTGCGAATGAGCGCATTATCGGCGCGATCCGCGTCACGTTCAACAGTTGCGCCATCACGACCGCAATGTCGCTAATCTGACCCCGAAACCGACGAAGACGAGTCCGGTCGCGGCCTGCACCCAGCGCCGCACGCGGCCACCGCGCGCAAGAGCGGACAGCCGATCGAACAGCAGCACGATTGGCCCGAACCACGCGACGTTCAGACAGGCGTGGACCATGACGAGCACGTAGGCCCCGAGAGGCGAGCCGCCGTCATGAGGCATGAACTGCGGAAAAGCGGCAATGTAGAACATCGCGACCTTCGGGTTGAGCGCATTGGTCAGGAACCCCTCGCCGAAGGCCTTGGCGAGCGTGCGCCGCCGCCGAGCGGGTGCAATCCGGGCCAGCGTCGCGGGCGCGCCGCGCCACGCTTCGATGAGCGCCTTGGCGCCGATCCAGACGAGATAGGCCGCGCCGAGGAGCTTGACCGCCGTGAACAGTTGCGCCGACTGGAGAAGCAGCACCGAGAGCCCGAAGATCGCGAAGGTGCCGTGCACGAAGAAAGCGACCACGAAGCCAGCGATGTTGGCGAAACCGGCCGCCCTGCCCGACGTCGGCACCGTTTTCGCGATCAGCACGCCGTTCGGCCCGGGCGACATGATCAGCAGCGCGGCCATGGCGGCGAAGGCGAGGACGGTGGCGAGCGTCATGGGGCTATTCCACAATCCCCGCCGTTTCCACCACCGCGTGGAACAGCACGTCTGCCCCGGCCCGCGCCCACTCCTTCGAAATCTCCTCCGCCTCATTGTGGGAGAGCCCGTCCACGCAGGGGCACATGACCATGGCGGTGGGCGCCACGCGGTTGATCCAGCAGGCGTCGTGGCCGGCGCCGGACACAATGTCGCGATGCGAGTAGCCCAGCCGCTCGGCCGCGTCGCGCACCGCCTTCACGCAGCCCTCGTCGAAAGTGACGGGATCGAAATGGCCGACCGGCTCGACCTCGAAACCGATGTCGAGCGCCTCGCAGATGGTGGCGATACCGGCCTCGATGCGCGCGCGCATCTCGTCGAGGATGTCCTTGTCCGGACAGCGGATGTCGATGGTGAAGACGGCCTTGCCGGGGATGACGTTGCGCGAGTTGGGATAGACCTCGACATGGCCGATCGCGCCGACGGCGTCCGGCTGGTAGTCCATGGCGACCTCGTGCACGAGTTCGGTGACGCGGGCCATGCCGAGCCCGGCATTGCGGCGCTTGGGCATCGGGGTGGAGCCTGTGTGGGCGTCCTTGCCGGTCAGCGTGACCTGAAGCCACCAGAGCCCCTGGCCGTGCGTGACGACGCCGATGTCGATGCCTTCGTCCTCCAGGATCGGTCCCTGTTCGATGTGAAGCTCGAAGAAGGCGTGCATCTTGCGCTTGCCGACCTCTTCCTCGCCCTTCCAGCCGATGCGCTCGAGCTCGTCGCCGAAGCGTTTTCCGTCCTTGTCTCGGCGGTCGTAGGCCCAGTCCTGATCGTGCATTCCGGCGAACACGCCCGCCGCCAGCATCGCGGGGGCAAAGCGAGTGCCCTCCTCGTTGGTCCAGTTGGTGACCACGATCGGATGCTTCGTGCGGATGCCGAGGTCGTTCAGCGTACGGACCACCTCCAGCCCGCCGAGCACGCCGAGCACGCCGTCATACTTGCCGCCGGTCGGCTGCGTGTCGAGGTGGCTGCCGACATAGACCGGCAGCGCATCCGGGTCCGTGCCCTCGCGGCG
>CATMOC010000531.1 GCA_950071955.1 uncultured Mesorhizobium sp.
GAAATTGTAGGTGCGGATGCGTTCGGAGCGGTCACCGGACCCGACCTGCAGTCGCCGTGCTTCGGAGCGTTCGTCGGCGGCGCGGTTGCGTTCCATGTCGTAGAGCCGCGAGCGCAGGATCTGCATGGCGCGGGCGCGGTTCTGGTGCTGCGACTTTTCCGCCGACACGACCATGATGCCGGTCGGCCGGTGGGTGATGCGCACGGCCGAATCGGTGGTGTTGACGTGCTGGCCGCCCGCGCCCGAGGCGCGCATGGTGTCGATGCGGATGTCCTCGTTTCGGATCTCGATGTCGACGTCCTCGGCCTCCGGCAGGACCGCGACGGTAGCAGCCGAGGTGTGGATGCGCCCGCTCGCCTCCGTCGCGGGCACGCGCTGGACGCGGTGGACGCCCGATTCGAATTTCAGCCGCGAGAACACGCCCTTGCCCGACACGGTCGCGATGATCTCCTTGTAGCCGCCCGCGTCGCCCTCGCTGGCCGAGACGAGTTCGACCTTCCAGCCATGGTCCGCCGCGTAGCGCTCGTACATGCGGAAGAGGTCGCCGGCGAAGATCGCCGCCTCGTCGCCGCCCGTGCCGGCGCGGATTTCGAGGATGGCGTTCTTGGCGTCTGCCTCGTCCTTCGGCAGAAGCAGAACCTGGATCTGAGCCTCGACTTCCTCGATCCGCCCTTCGACCTCCTCGAGCTCGGCCTCGGCGAGTTCGCGCATGTCGCGGTCGGTCGCGCGGTCCGACAGCATGGTCTTCATGCCGTCGCGATCCTTCTCCAGCGCCCGCAGGGTCTTGATCCTCGCCGCGAGTTCCTGGATGTCGGAGTATTCGGATGCGAGCTTGACGTATTTGTCGGCGTCCGGCCCGGCCGCCATCTGCGCCTCGAGCATGTCGAAGCGCTTCAGAACCTGGTCCATCCGGTCGGCGGGGAGAGTGGTCATGTCTGTCTGGCTATCGTTTCAAACGGGAAAAGGCGCATCGCGGCGCGACATCGCTACGCAGCCGCACTGGAGCCGCGACTGGATGGCGGATTTGGCGCCATTCGTCTAGGGGGTGGCGCCATGGTGCCGCCCAACGCGAGAACTAGTGGCGGCGGTCAGGCGCGTATATCGCTCTTGCGTTCGTCACGCGCGGCCCGGCGGCGCCGACGGGGTTCCTCCGTGTCGCCGATCCCTTCCAGGGCAACCGGCACCTTGCCGGGAAACTCGACCATCAGCTTGAGATTGCCGCCCATCGCGCGGACGTAGCTCGTCAGGGTGGAAAGGAGGAGATCGCTCTGGCGCTCGTATTTCGCCACCGTGGCCTGCTGGATACCCAGAGTTTCGGCGAGTTGGACCTGGGTGATCTCCTTGGCTTTCCGCAACTCCTGCAGCGTCAAGTATTCGGCATGGAGCCGGTCCGCTTCGGCCTCGATCGCGTCCCGGCGGGCAGGATCGAGGGCAGTCAGCTTGTCCTGAAGAGTACGTGGCATTGACGTCATCCTGTCCGTCTCTGGAGGTGGCGGTCGAACCGTTCATCGGCCCGCGCGATCAGTTGCCGGTAGAAGCGCTTCTCGCTGCTGCCGGACTTGTCCCCGCCGACCAGCAGAATCGCCTGCCGGGCGGGATCGAAGGCGAAGGCAATGCGCCAGACGCCGTCAGCGGCGTTGCAGCGCAGTTCCTTCATGTTCGCATGCTTCGACCCGGTCAGGGTGTCCACGTGCGGCCGCCCGAGCGATGGTCCTTCGCGTTGCAGAACGAGAGCACGGGCAAGAATTGCGTCCTGCACCTGTTCTGGCAGCGCGTCGAATTCCGGCTCGAACTCTTCTGCGAACGAAACGGTCCAGGGCATCGCGCGCGCATAGCTTCGATGCTATATAGCTCTGGAGAACTAATCCTACAAGGCCGGCGTCGTTTCGCACGCCGACGCGGCGGCGGACGCGATGCGCCCCGACCTCAAAGCGGGATGTCGTGCGCCGTCGCGAAATCGCGCAGGAGGGCGCGGGCGTCGCGGGACGCGCCGCCGTCGGCGAGGACCGGCGCGATCGCGCGTTCCAGTTCGCGCACGGGGAGTTCCACAAGCATGGCCTTCACCGGGCCGATGGCGGCGGCCGACATCGAGATCGACCGGAAGCCGATGCCGATCAGGGCCATGGCCGAGATCGGGCGGCCGGCCAGTTCGCCGCACAGCGTGACCGGCGTGCCGGCGCGCGCGCCGGCGTCGAGCACGTGCTTCAGCGCGCGCAGGAAGGGGGCAGATATCGGGTCGAAGCGGCCCGACAGCATACCGTTACCGCGATCCGTGGCGGTGAGGAACTGGAACAGGTCGTTGGAGCCGACCGAGACGAAATCGACGACACGCATCAGTTCGTCGAGCTGGAACAGCAGCGACGGCACCTCGAGCATGGCGCCGAGCTTGAGCCTGGTCGGGAGCAGATGGCCGAAGCGGGCGAGGTGATTGACCTCGCGGTCGATGAGGTGGCGCGCCTTAGTGATCTCCCCTATCTCGGTGACCATGGGGAGCATGAGACGGAGCTCGCCGCCGCCTGCCGCCTTCAGAAGGGCCCTCACCTGTGTTCTCAATAGCCCCGGACGGTCAAGGGTGAGCCGGATCGCGCGCCAGCCGAGCGCCGGATTCTCCTCCTTCTCGCCGCCGCGGAAATAGGGCAGCACCTTGTCGCCGCCGATGTCGATGGTGCGGAAGGTGACCGGCTTGCCGTCCGCTGCCTCCAGCACCTGACGGTAGAGCGCCTCCTGCGCCTCGGCGCGCGGGAAGGTCGCCGCCACCATGAACTGGAGTTCGCTGCGGAACAGGCCGATGCCGGCCGCGCCCGAATCGGCGAGCTGCGGCAGGTCGACGGCGAGCCCGGCATTCATCATCAGGTCGACCCTGACGCCATCCTTCGACAGCGACGGTCTTTCGCGCAGTTCCCTGTAGAGTTCCTGCCGGCGGGCGCGGAAGCGGACCTTTTCGGCATAGGCGGCCTCGACGTCGGGCTGGGGACGCAGGTGCACCTTGCCCTCGTCGCCGTCCACGATGGCAGCGTCGCCGTTTTCCGCCATCGAGACCGCGCCCTTGGCCTGGCCGGCGACGGGAATGCCCATGGCGCGCGCCACGATCACCACGTGGCTGGTGAGCGAGCCTTCTTCGAGGATCACGCCCTTCAGGCGGCGGCGATCGTATTCGAGAAGTTCGGCAGGGCCGAGGTTGCGCGCGATCAGGAT
>CATMOC010000532.1 GCA_950071955.1 uncultured Mesorhizobium sp.
CCGTGGATCAACAAGTACTACATCCTCGACCTGCGCGAGGAAAACTCGATGATCCGGTGGCTCACCGAGCAGGGCATCACCGTCTTCGTCGTGTCCTGGCGCTCGGCAGATGAGGAGACCAAGGACTATACCTGGGACGACTATGTGAAGAATGGCGTGCTCGCCGCACTTCATGAAGCAACGACCCAGACCGGTTCGGACTCCGTCAATGCCGTCGGTTACTGTATCGGCGGCACGCTGCTGACCGGCGGTGCGGGCTACGTCGTCGGCACGCTCTTCGGGGTGCTGACCATGGGGCTCATCCAGACCTACATCGTCTTCGACGGCTCGCTGTCGAGCTGGTGGACGAAAATCGTGATCGGGCTGCTGCTCTTCGCCTTCATCCTTCTGCAGAAGGGCCTGGTCCTGGTAACCAATCGAGAGAGGACGACGCCGCATCATGCGCGTTGAGACAGAACCGTGCTGAAGTCGGCAATCTCGGGCACCTTCGTGAGGAACAGCCATTCCCATGTGGTGAACGAGCTCGGTAAGTCCATCGTCAGCGGCGTCTACAAGCCGGGCACCGTCCTGCCCGGCGATGCGGAACTTGCGGCCCGGTTCGAAGTGTCGCGTACCGTCCTGCGGGAAGCCATGAAGACGCTCACCGCCAAGGGCCTGGTCGTCCCGAAGGCGCGCATAGGCACGCGCGTGACGCCACGCATCACGTGGAACCTGTTCGACGCCGACGTGCTCAACTGGCATCTGGACAGCGGCGTCGACCGCACCTTCCTCAATCACTTGTCCGAGATGCGCCTAGCTTTCGAGCCGTTCGCGGCGCGGCTGGCCTGCGCCAAGGCCTCGCGGCAGGACATCGACGCCCTCTACACCTGCGCCGAGGCGATGCGACGTGCCGATTCGGTCGAGGCGTTCGCACTCGCCGACCTCGATTTCCACATCGCCCTGCTCGATGCTTCCAGGAACCCTTTCATGTATTCCGTCGGGAACCTGATCGAGGCGGCTCTGGTGACCAGCTTCAGGATCAGTTCGCCCTTTGGTCAGCCGGACCGGCACATGACCAGTGCCGAGAACCACCGCCTGATCGTCGACGCCATCAGTGCCGGCGATGCCGACGCCGCGGCGAAGGTTGTCGAGGTTGTGATCGTCGAGGGCAGGGAACGGGTCGACGCGACGGTGGCAGCCGCATCCCCGTAGGAAAGACGATCGACGAAGCCGCGGCCCGGGTCCTCCCCGGTGCGCTTTCAGGGCGAGCAATGACATCGCAGACCGCAAGTTCGCGGCCCTTCGTGGCCGCAGTCGACTGGGGAACCACGAGCCTGCGCGTCTGGCTTCTGGACGAAACCGGCCAGGTCCTCTCCGAAACCCGCTCCGACCAGGGAATGGCGAAGCTGTCGCGCGGCGAATTCGGCGCCGTGCTGGAGCGGGAACTTGCCGCCCTTCGGGCACCTTCCGGACTGCCGGCGATGATCTGCGGCATGGCCGGCGCGCGGCAGGGCTGGAAGGAAATCCGCTATCTCGAAGTACCCGTCGCGGTGGACGCGATTCTGGAAGCGGCCACTCCCGTCGAGGCGGCGGCGCGACCGGTCTGGATCCTTCCGGGCCTCTGCCAGCGCGCACCAGTCGCCGACGTCATGCGCGGCGAGGAAACGCAGATCGCCGGCGCGGTCGCCCGTTTCGCGGCCGGCGACTACCTTCTCTGCCTGCCTGGCACGCATTCCAAGTGGGTGCAGGTGAAGGACGCGACGGTGACCGGCTTCCGGACCTTCCTGACGGGCGAGATGTTCTCGCTGCTGTGCGAGCACTCCATCCTGCGCCACTCGGTCGGTTCCTCGCGACAGGCGGACGGGCAGAGCCCGGTGTTTCGCGAGCGCCTGCGCACAGTGCTTGAGAACCCGTCCGCGCTGCCGTCCAGCCTGTTTTCGATCCGCGCCGAAGGCCTGTTGGGCGAATTTCCGCCGGACGCCGCCGCCGCCGCCCTTTCGGGCTACCTCATCGGCGCCGAGATCGCTGGCGCCCGCAGCCAGTTCGCGACTGCGGGCAACGAGGTGATCCTGATCGCCTCGGGTGGGCTGGCCGACCTATACTCGGCAGCGTTGGAGGAGGCGGGAATGACCACGACCGTCATCGACGCCGAGACCGCGGTGAGGACGGCCCTGTTCGAGGCTGCCCGGTTCAAGCTCCGGGGGAGTTGATACCCCGGAGCTGCAAAACGACCGCCCCAGATCAGCTGTGGCGGATTTCCGTGCCCAGGACCTTCAGGCATTCGCGGATGAAGGCTGCGAGCGCGGTCCAGCCCTTGGCGGACACCATGGTGCCGTCGACATAGGCTTCCGTCGGCGACAGGTCGATGTAGGTGCCGCCCGCGAGCGTCACCTCGGGTTCGCAGGCGCCCAGCGCGCCGACCTTCTTGCCACGCACCACGCCGTCGACCGCGACCAGGATCTGTACGCCGTGGCAGATGGTGAAGATCGGCTTCTGCGTCTCGTGGAAATGCCGCACCATCGCCTGCACGCGCTTGTCGGTACGGATGTATTCCGGCCCGCGTCCGCCGGCGCAATAGACGGCGTGATACTGGTCGAGCTGCCGCTCGGCCTCCGAGAAGGTCTTGTTGATGTCGGCAAGGTGGCCGTACTTCTCGGTGTAGGTCTGATGCCCCTCGAAGTCGTGCAGCGAAGTCTGGATCTTGTCGCCCGCGTTGTTGTCCGGGCACACGACGTGGACCGTGTGGCCGACCGCCTCCATCGCCTGCTGGAACACGAAGATCTCGTATTCCTCGGTGAATTCGCCGGTCAGCATCAGTATCTTCTTGCCAGGCATTCTTTCCTCCCTTGGTGGCCGTGCGGCCGTCCTCTGTGTGTCAGATTCGGCTTCGGGCGCCGTCGATCGGCGTGCCCATCATTCAGGCGTTTGAAATCATCGCTGAAGGGGCTGAAAACCCCAACCTCGCGAAGCTCGTCAACGAGATAAAAACCAATGTGGCTGCTGGTAACACGCTGGCAGATTCCCTGCGCCAGCATCCTCAGCACTTTGACGACCTCTTTTGCAACCTTGTCGAGTCGGGGGAGCAGTCCGGTCGTCTCGAGTCGCTACTTGACCGCATCGCGACCTACAAAGAGAAAGCCGAAGCACTAAAATCAAAAATCAAAAAAGCGATGTTTTACCCTATCGCAGTTTTGGTTGTTGCTTTTATTGTTAC
>CATMOC010000533.1 GCA_950071955.1 uncultured Mesorhizobium sp.
CCCATGCCGCGCGCCACCACGGCGGCGTGGCTGGTCATCCCGCCGCGCGTGGTCAGAATGCCCTCGGCGGCGTGCATGCCGTGGATGTCCTCCGGGCTGGTCTCGATGCGCACCAGGATGACGCGGCGGCCGGCGGCCTTGAGCTCCTCGGCCTCGTCGGAAGAGAACACGATCTCGCCGGTGGCGGCCCCCGGCGAGGCGGGCAGGCCGATGGCGATGACGTCGCGCTCGGCCTTCGGGTCGATGGTGGGGTGGAGAAGCTGGTCGAGCGAGCCGGGCTCGATGCGGGAGACGGCTTCCTCCTGGCCGATCAGCCCCTCGCCCGCCATGTCGACGGCGATCCTGAGCGCGGCCTTCGCCGTGCGCTTGCCCGAGCGGGTCTGCAGCATCCACAGCCGCCCGCGCTCGATGGTGAATTCGAGGTCCTGCATGTCGCGGTAGTGGCCCTCGAGCCGGTCGGCGATGGTGACGAAGTCGCGAAAGGCCTCCGGCATCAGCTTTTCGAGCGAGGGCTTGTCGGAGCCGGCGCCGATGCGCGCCTCCTCGGTGATGTTCTGCGGCGTGCGGATGCCGGCCACCACGTCCTCGCCCTGCGCGTTGACCAGGAACTCGCCGTAGAGCTTCTTCTCGCCGGTCGAGGGGTTGCGCGTGAAGGCGACGCCGGTGGCCGACGTGTCGCCCATGTTGCCGAACACCATGGCCTGGACGTTGACGGCCGTGCCCCAGCTTTCGGGGATGTCGTGCAGGCGGCGGTAGGTGATGGCGCGGGGGTTCATCCACGACGAGAACACCGCGCCGATGGCGCCCCACAGCTGCTCGCGCGGGTCCTGCGGGAAGGGCTTTTCCAATTCCTCGAAGACCTTGGCCTTGTAGAGCTCGGTGACGCGGGCCCAGTCTTCGGCGGCGAGTTCCGTGTCGTATTCCGCCCCCCGCCGCGCCTTCTCCTCTTCAAGAATCTCCTCGAACATCTCGTGCTCGAGCCCGAGCACGACGTTCGAATACATCTGGATGAAGCGGCGGTAGCTGTCATAAGCGAACCGCCGGTCCCCCGCATCCCGCGCCAACGCCTCCACCGTCTCGTCATTCAAGCCGAGGTTCAGCACCGTATCCATCATCCCGGGCATGGAGGCGCGCGCGCCGGAACGGACCGAGACGAGGAGCAGGCGGGCGGGGTCGCCGAAACGCTTCGCCGTCAGTTCGCCGATGCGATCGAGAGCGGCGTCGACCTGGTCGTCGAGTTCTTCGGGATAGGCGTGGCCGTTGGCATAGTAATGCGTGCAGACCTCGGTGGTGATGGTGAAGCCGGGCGGCACGGGCAGGCCGAGGCCGCTCATCTCGGCGAGGTTGGCGCCCTTGCCGCCGAGCAGGTTCCTGTCGCCGGCGCCACCGTCGGCCTCGCCGCCGCCGAACCCATAGACCCACTTCGCCATCGCGGCTCCTCCATCGTCAGTGCCGGATGCGTGATATTGCGTTGCACGCGCAATTTCCATCGCAAATGCGGTACCGGCCGAAAAACGGTCGGCAAGTGGTGCCCCGCTCGAAACCCGACGGGCGGGATATTGCGCTCCCGGAAGCATCTCCATATAAGACCGGTCTGCCGGCCGGCACCGCGATTGGGGCGTAGCCAAGCGGTAAGGCAGCGGTTTTTGGTACCGCCATTCCCTGGTTCGAATCCAGGCGCCCCAGCCAGGTTTTCAGAGTCCATTCCGGACACCGGATGTCGCGGCTCTCCCGCGGATGGAACTTCGATCCGGCGGGCACGTTCGTCTCCTTTCCGAAACCGTTTGTGTCTCCTGCGCCGCTCCCTGTAGTGATGTTCGGCGGGTGCAGGGACACGGGAAGCAACGATGCGCACGATCGAGGACCAGGCGTTCCTCTGGCTTCTGCTGCTCACATCCGTCGCGTTCGGCGTCATCGTGTGGCCCTACTTCGGCGCGGTGCTATGGGGGGTGATCGCGGCGATCATCTTCCTGCCGGTGCAGCGCCGCCTGTCGCGGGCAACCGGGCGGCCGGGGTTCGCGGCGATCGTCACGGTGGTGCTGACCGTGCTGCTGGTCATCGTACCTCTGCTTCTGATCGCGTCCTCGCTGGCGCTGGAAGCCACCACGCTCTACGAGAACATCCAGTCCGGCCAGGTGGATCTCGGGCAGATCCTTAGAGGCATCATCGACGGCATCCCAGGCTGGATGAAGGAGCCGCTGGCGGCGCTCGACCTGACCAGCCTGGACGCCATCCGCGACCGGCTGTCGGAGACGTTCACCCAGTTCCTGCAGGTCCTGGTCTCGCGTGCCCTGATCGTGGGGCAGAGCACGCTCGAATTCTTCGTGGGCATCGGCGTGATGCTCTACCTCCTGTTCTTCCTGCTCAGGGACGGCGCGGGGCTGACGCGGCGCATCAAGCGGGCGATACCGCTGCGCTCGCGCCAGCGCGACGCGCTCCTGGAAAAGTTCGCTGTCGTGGTGCGCGCGACGGTCCGCGGCTCGCTGCTGGTCGCAGCGCTGCAAGGCGCGCTGGGCGGACTGATCTTCTGGCTGCTCGGCATCCACGCGCCTGTGCTCTGGGCCGTACTGATGGCGTTCCTGGCGCTCCTGCCGCTGGTCGGATCGGGCCTCGTCTGGGTGCCGGTGGCGATCTACCTTCTGGTGTCTGGAGCGGTGCTGAAGGGTCTCGTGCTGATCGCCTTCGGGATGCTGGTGATCGGGCTCGTGGACAATCTGCTCAGGCCCTACTTGGTGGGCAAGTCGACGCGGATGCCGGACTACGTCGTCCTGATCTCCACGCTCGGCGGCATCTCGGTGTTCGGCCTCAATGGGTTCGTGATCGGTCCGATGATCGCCGCCATGTTCATCGCGGTGTGGGACATCTTCGTCGCGACCCGCGACAGCCTGGAACCCGAGCCGGCCCGTGCGGCGGCGCCAATGGCCGACGCGGAGGACGAGTAGCGCGCCTGCCTCGCGACCACACCGGCGTTGGCACGAAGGCAGCATCGTCCCGGTTTGATGTCCGTCAATGTCCTTCCCCGCCGGCAGGCCTATCGGATGCGGTAGACGCATCTGCAAGGAACCCTCGACATGGCCGACCTGTTGCTGCGCGCCGACCAGATCCGGTCGGCGCCACCGGAAGTGAAGGAATGGATCAGAACCCTTCTCGCGGAGGAACTCATGCTGGAGGCT
>CATMOC010000534.1 GCA_950071955.1 uncultured Mesorhizobium sp.
CCGCTGAATCTCGGGCACAAGTTTGGCCATCTCGATTTCGCGCAGCTCTGGGACCCGCTGCTGAAGCCGATGACGGTCGGCGGCATCCCGCTCGGCATGGCCTTCGCGATCGGCTTCTACCTTCTGACCCGCTGGAGCGTAGCGGCCTTCCGCAGGCAGCGGCAGCACCGCCTGCTCGAGCGCGCCAGGCGCCGCGCCGAGTCGCAGGCGGTCGGAGCAGCGGCTGGCGGATGATCATCGGCCTGGGCTCCGACCTGATCGACATCAGGCGCATCGCGCGTTCGCTGGAACGCCACGGCGACCGGTTCATCGATCGCATCTTCACCGACGAGGAACGCCGTCGCTCCGAGAGCCGGGGCGGCCGCGTCGCCTCCTACGCCAAGCGCTTCGCCGCCAAGGAGGCCTGCGCCAAGGCGCTCGGGACCGGCATTGCGAAGGGTGTCTTCTGGCGCGACATGGGCGTCGTCAACGTTGCGAGCGGCATGCCGACGATCGAACTCACCGGCGGAGCCGCCCGCAGGCTGCTGGCGATGCTGCCGGCCGGCATGCGCGGCGTCGTGCACGTCACGATCACTGACGACTACCCGTTGGCCCAGGCCTTCGTGGTGCTCGAGGCGCTCTCCGTCGAAGAACGGCCATGTTTGCAGCCTTAGAGCATGTCTCCCGAGAGTCGGCCCCGGTTTGGGGACGAAGACATGCGCAAAAACATTCACCGGAAGCGCAGGGAGCGGATCTGAAAGATCGCGAAGCGCTTCAGCACCCAACCTCGCCCAGCAATCCCGTTGCCCGGCACGGCTGTAGCCGGTAAGAGCTTCCCGCAGACGAAACCGAGGACGACATGAGCGTGGCGGAAAAATCTCAGAAGAAATCGGGCGGCCTTGGCGAAACGGTGAACGTAATCGTCCAGGCGCTGCTTCTCGCCATCGTCATCCGCACCCTGCTCTTCCAGCCCTTCTCGATCCCCTCGGGTTCGATGCGGCCGACGCTTCTGGAAGGTGACTACCTCTTCGTGACCAAGTGGGCCTACGGCTACTCGCGCCATTCGCTGCCCTTTTCGCCGGACATCTTCTCCGGCCGCATCTGGGAAACGCCGCCCGCGCGCGGCGACGTCGCGGTGTTCAAGTATCCGCCGAACCCCTCGCTCGACTACATCAAGCGCGTGATCGGACTGCCTGGCGACCGTATCCAGATGCGCGACGGCCAGCTCTTCATCAACGGCGAGGGCGTGCAGCGCGAGAAGACCGGGGAGATCGACAACCCCGACATCACCGAGGTCGACCGGCCGGTGGACGTCTATCGCGAGACCCTGCCGAACGGCGTCTCCTACGACACGCTGGACGTCACTCCGAACGGCATTTCCGACAACACCCGCGAATTCGTCGTGCCCGAAGGTCACTACTTCATGATGGGCGACAACCGCGACAATTCGGCCGACAGCCGCGTCTTCGGGTTCGTGCCGGAGGAGAATTTCGTCGGCCGCGCCAACATCATCTTCTTCTCGATCGCCGGCGGTGCCAGCCCGCTGGAAATCTGGAAGTGGCCGTCGCTGATCCGTCCGTCGCGCCTGCTCAACTTCGTCGATTGACGGAGAGATGGGCGCCAAGCGACTGACTGGAGAGGCTCTGGCCGACGCCGTGCGCGACCGCATCGGCTACGCATTCCGCGATCATGGACGGCTCGAACGGGCGCTGACCCATTCGAGCGCCCGCCGGCAGACGGGATCGGATTACGAGCGGCTGGAATTCCTCGGCGACCGGGTGCTCGGGCTCGTGGTCGCGGACATGTTGTTCCACGCCTTCCCCGGCGCGCCCGAAGGCGAACTCGCGGTGCGCCTCAATGCGCTGGTGAGCGGGGCGGCCTGCGCCGACGTGGCCGAGGAGATCGGGCTCGCCGACCTGATCCGCGCCGATTCGGGGTTGAAATCGCTGACCGGTCCCAAGGGCCGCAGCACGCGGGCGGATGTGATGGAAGCGCTGCTCGCGGCGGTCTATCTCGAAGGCGGTCTCGAAGCGGTGCGTCCGCTGATCCTGAAATACTGGGAGCCGCGCAGCCGCGAATCCCGTGGCGCGACGCGCGATCCAAAGACCGAGCTCCAGGAATGGGCGCACCAGTCGGCCGGCACCGCGCCCGTCTACACCATCGCCGGGCGCGAGGGTCCCGATCACGAGCCGATCTTCACCGTCAGCGTCGTGGTCGGCGATCTGGAGCCGACCGTGGGCAGCGGGCGCTCCAAGCGCGAGGCGGAGCAAGCCGGCGCGGCTGCCATGCTGGCGCGCGAAGGCGTCTGGTCGAAACCGGGACAGCAGCGATGACCGAAAATGAAACGCCGGCCGCACCGGCGACCCGTTCCGGCTTCGTCGCGCTGATCGGCGCGCCCAACGCCGGCAAGTCGACGCTCATCAATCAGCTCGTCGGCACCAAGGTGTCGATCGTCACCCACAAGGTGCAGACCACGCGCTCCATCGTGCGCGGCATCGCCACCCACGGGCGTGCGCAGATCGTCTTCGTCGACACGCCGGGCATCTTCAAGCCGCGCCGGCGGCTGGACCGCGCCATGGTCACCACCGCCTGGGGCGGGGCGAAGGATGCCGACCTGGTGCTCGTCCTGATCGACGCCGAGCGCGGCCTGCGCGGCGACGCCGAGGCGCTGGTGGAAAATCTCGCCGACGTGCGCCAGCCGAAGATCCTCGTGCTCAACAAGGTCGACAAGGTGAAGCGCGAGAGCCTGCTGGCGCTGACGGCCGAGGTTAATTCGAAGGCCGAGTTCGAGCGCACCTTCATGATCTCGGCCCTCGACGGCTCCGGCTGCGCGGACCTCCTCGACTTCCTGGCCGAGCGGCTGCCCGAAGGCCCCTGGTACTATCCGGAGGACCAGATATCGGACCTGCCGATGCGCCAGCTGGCAGCCGAGATCACGCGCGAAAAACTCTATCTGCGCCTGCACCAGGAACTGCCTTATTCCTCGCATGTCGAGACCGAGAAATGGGAGGAGAAGCCCGATGGGTCGGTACGGATCGACCAGGTGATCTACGTCGAGCGCGACAGCCAGAAGAAGATCGTGCTCGGCCACAAGGGCGAGACCATCAAGGCGATCGGCCAGGCCGCCCGCAAGGAAATCGCCGAGATCCTCGACCAGAAGGTGCTCCTCTTCCTGTTCGTCAAGGTT
>CATMOC010000535.1 GCA_950071955.1 uncultured Mesorhizobium sp.
TTCTCCTGCGATATGTCGAAGACCGACGCCGTCACCAGGCTGTCGGTCCCCGGGATCGCGTATTTGATCCCGATCTCCTTCTGCAGCGCCGTGGTGGGCTTCGCCGGCGTGCCGACGGCCGCCGCCGCCACCGGTCTCGCCGCGTTCGGCCTGGCGGCGTCCGCGTCGGCGCAGGAGGTCGGCGAGATCGGCGTCGACTGGCTTGGCAACGACATCATCATCGAGGCGATCCACGATCCCAAGGTCGAGGGCGTCACCTGCCACGTCTCCTATTTCGAGCGCGGCATGATCGACCGGCTGCAGAAGGGCAACTGGTTCGAGGATCCCTCCAACACCTCGATCGCCTGCCGCCAGACCGGGCCGATTCGGATCGGCGACATCGACCTCGGCAAGGACGGCGAGGAGGTCTTCAAGCAGGGCATCAGCCTGATCTGGAAGAAGCAGGTGGTGAACCGCATCTACGACCGGCAGAACGAGACGCTGATCTACCTCTCGCACTCGCGTCAGGTGCAGGACGGCTCCGCCAAGATGGCGATCTCCACCGTGCCGCTCTACGGCCAGCAGGTCGAGTGGACCGAGGGCAGGCCGGAGTAGAGGGAACAACTTCCCGCCCCCACCCTCGTGGTTCGCCCTTTGACAGGCTCAGGAAGCTCACCATGAGGGTGGAGGCTGCCCCGCGCTCTCGCGGTGACCATTTCGAACCGGACCCGGTCTTACCGGAGCTTGTATTGTTCACGACCATGTCCTCTAAGGCGGTGAAGTGACCGCGATGCTCCTCTCGCCCTCATGGTGAGCTTGTCGAACCACGAGGGCGACGGACCGGGCTACTCCCTCCCGCTTGCCGCCATGCCCGCCTCCCGCTAGTGCTCGGCCATGGCCGAGGATATCCGCTTCACCGACCCCGAACCGCGCATCCACCCCACTGCCGAGCTGAAGGGCTGCCGGCTGGGGCGCTACGTGTCGGTGGCCGAGCGGGTGATCCTGCGCGAGGTGTCGGTCGGCGATTTTTCCTATTTCGAGCGCCATGCCGAAGGCATCTACGCGACGATCGGCAAGTTCTGCTCGATCGCGGCGAACACGCGCATCAACGCGCTGGAGCATCCGCTGGAGCGCGCGACCACGCATAAGATCAGCTACCGGCCCAACGAATATTTCCGCTATCTCGGCGTCGACCAGGCGTTTCGCGAGCGGCGCAGGGCCAGGAAAGTGTCGATCGGCAACGACGTCTGGATCGGCCACGGCGCGGTGATCCTGCCCGGCGTCACGGTTGGCGACGGCGCGGTGATCGGGGCGAACGCGGTGGTGAGCAGGGACGTTTCTCCCTATTCGATTGTCGGCGGGGCGCCGGCGCGGGTGATCCGCATGCGCTTTGCCGACGATGTCGTGGAACGGCTGGAGCGGCTTGCCTGGTGGGACTGGCCGCTCGAGCGGCTGTTCGAAGCCGTACCGGACATGCAGGCGCTTCCGATTGAGGAGTTTCTCGACAGGTGGGAAGAGCGGTAGGGCACGCGCGTGCCCTGCCAGCCGGCATTGCGCGCCATGTGCTCCGCCCTCAGCCGATCATGCCGACCACCTCGTCGGTGCGGCGCACGTCGCCGAAGGTGGCCGCGACGTTGATCAGCGCCGCCACGTGCTCCTCGTCGGTCACGGCCGCGTTGGCGTCCTCCACGAAGACGACCCGGTAGCCGATCATCATGGCGTCGCGCGCCGTGCTTTCGCAGCAGCGGTTGGTCAGCGTGCCGCAGATGATGATGTGGTCGATGCCACGCGAGCGCAGCACCATGTCGAGCGTCGACGCGCCCTGGATGAAGCAGGAGAAGCGGTTCTTCGACACGTGCAAATCGCCCGGTTCGACCGCGAGCCCGTCGGCGAGCCCGTGCCAGGGCGAGTTCTCGCTGAGCGCCGCCAGCAGCCGTGCGCCGTTTTCGGGCGTGTTGAAATGCTCGAAGAACACCGGCCAGGGATGCGCGCCGGTTTCGTCGGTGAGCGTCGTCCTGATCCACACCACCGGCGCGCCGGCCGCGCGGCAGGCGGCGGCGAGGCGGTTGACGTTGGCGATGATACCGCGCGCCAGCGGCACCTCCACCGGTGCGCCCTCGGCCACGAAGGCCTTCTGCATGTCGACGACGATCAGCGCCGTGCGGGCCGGGTCCAGTCGGTCGAAGATCTCGAAGCGTCCGCGCCGGCGGGCGATTTTCTCGCGGAAGGTGTCGGGGATGGTGACGCTGTGCATGGGGTCAGGGATGCCACGCGGGGCAGGGAGGGGCAAGGGCGTGCGCCGACGCGCCGCGTAGCGGTGTTTTTTCCGCCCGGCTCATCACGTCCGACAGGGAAAGGACGTCCGCATGCACCGGCGCGTCAGGAGGTGTCGGGCGCCTGATTTGGCCAGCCGCCGGTCGCGGCCAGGCTGAGAAGGACGAGCGGCGCGGCGGCTTGCCGGGCGGCGCCGCGCCGGATGGTCCGGGCGTGGAGATCGTCGAACCGATCGTCCGGCGGCAGCAATGCGCCGAGCAACGCGGCCAGCGCGCGAAAGCGCCAGGCGAGCACTGCCGCGTCGTCGGGCCGGCTGCCGGCTTGCGGATCGTCCGCGAAGCAAGACGACCAGTCCAGCCACGTCGTCTCGGCGAGGTAGCCCAGGGCCACACCCTCCGCATGGCGAAGGATGGTGAGCACGAACCAGCGCACGGGAAGCGACCGACCGGCGGCGCGCTCGGCCAGACCGGCGAAAGAGACGAGCAGCGCAATGATGCGCCTCAGCGTCTTTTCGTGCAGTCCAACATCCATGCATCCGCCTCCTCGACTGCCGCCATGGTGGGGCAATGTCCGGGGGGTGTGGACGGAAATCGCGGAAGCGATTGATTTCGTTGGGGGAGGGTGGGGGATTGTGCACGGGGAAATTGGGGACAGTTTACTTTTTTCCGTCCGTGATGAACTTTCAACCTCGATGACTTTCTGCGGAAAAAAGTAAACTGTCCCCGGGGTTGGTCCCTTGCCACGGCTTGCGCGCATCGTCGTTCCGGACGTCCCGCATCATGTGACGCAGCGGGGAAACCGCCGCGAGAGGGTGTTCTTCTCGCCCGACGACTACCGGCTCTACCGCAAGATGCTGGCGCAGGCGGCCGTGGCCGCGGGGACAGAAGTCGGGGCCTATTGCCTGATGCCCAA
>CATMOC010000536.1 GCA_950071955.1 uncultured Mesorhizobium sp.
TGCAGCTCGAGGAGAAGCGCTTCCGCACCACGCTGACGCGCGGCCTGGGCCTCCTGACCGACGCGACCGAAAACATGGGCGAGGGCGCCCGGCTCGACGGCGAGACGGCGTTCAAGCTCTACGACACATACGGGTTCCCGCTCGACCTGACGCAGGACGCGCTGCGCCAGCGCGGCATCTCGGTCGACGTGGAAGGCTTCAACGCCGCCATGGACCGCCAGAAGGCGGAAGCGCGTGCGAGCTGGGCCGGTTCCGGCGAGGCGGCGGCCGAGACCGTCTGGTTCGGCGTCAAGGACAAGGCAGGACCGACGGAGTTCCTCGGCTACGACACCGAGAGCGCGGAAGGTGTCGTCGCTGCCCTGGTGAAGGACGGCGCGGTCGTGGAAGCAGCCGGCGAAGGCGACGAGGTCGGCATCGTGGTCAACCAGACGCCGTTCTACGGCGAGTCGGGCGGCCAGGTGGGCGACACCGGTATCTTTTCGGGCGAGGGTTTCCGGGTGCGCATCACCGATACCCAGAAGAAGGCGGATGGGCTTTTCGTGCATTCTGGCGTGGTCGAGAAAGGCTCGATCAAGACGGGCGCGCCGGTCGAGATGAAGGTCGACCACGCGCGCCGCACCCGGCTGCGCATGAACCACTCGGCGACGCACCTGCTGCATGAGGCGCTGCGCGAGACACTCGGCACGCACATTGCCCAGAAGGGCTCGCTGGTCGCGCCGGACCGCCTGCGCTTCGACTTTTCGCACACCAAGGCGATCGCACCCGAGGACCTCGACCGCGTCGAGGCCGTCGCCAACGAGATCGTGTTCCAGAACAGCCCCGTGACCACGCGGCTGATGGCGGTCGACGATGCGATCGCGGAAGGCGCGATGGCGCTTTTCGGCGAAAAATACGGCGACGAGGTGCGCGTGGTCTCCATGGGCACGGCCACGCAGGGCGAAAAGACCGGCAAGATCTACTCGATCGAACTGTGCGGCGGCACGCATGTCGGCGCCACCGGCGAGATCGGGCTTGTCCGGGTCGTGGCGGAGAGCCCGGTCGCGGCCGGCGTGCGCCGCATCGAGGCGCTGACGGGCGAAGCCGCGCGGCGCCATCTCGACGAACAGGAGCGGCGCCTCAAGGCGATCGCGGCGGCGCTCAAGGTGTCGCCGGCCGACGCGCTGGCGCGCGTGGAGACGCTGGTCGAGGAGCGCCGCCGCATGGAGCGCGAACTCGCGGATGCGAAGAAGAAGCTCGCGCTCGGCGGAGGTCAGGCTGAGGCGGCCGGCGCGGCCGAAACCGTCGCGGGCGTGAACTTCCTCGGCCGCGTGGTCTCCGGCGTCTCGCCGAAGGACCTGAAGCCGCTCGCCGACGACGGCAAGAAATCGGTCGGATCCGGTGTCGTCGTGTTCATCGGACAGTCGGAAGACGGCAGGGCGAGCGCGGTGGTCGGGGTCACCGACGACCTGACGGACCGGTTCAGCGCGGTCGATCTCGTACGGGTCGCGTCCGAAGCGCTCGGCGGAAAGGGCGGCGGCGGTCGTCCCGACATGGCGCAAGCCGGCGGCCCGGACGGCTCGAAGGCTCAAGCCGCGATCGACGCGGTCAAGACGCGATTGGAGAAGGCTTAGCAGCGCACTTCTTCTGATAAGGTCGGGGTCCGATACCCTGCAGCGCCGCAGGCAGTTTGCGAGTAGCGTATCGGCGCCTGGCAGGTTCATCGTTCGAGCGAAGGCCAGAAGGGGGTTCATATGCACGATCTCACAGCAGAAGTCTTTGCATCGAAGCCGTGGAGTTCGCTTCCCGAGCTTGTCAGCCCGCCGAACATGCTCGCTCCCGTCGAAGTCAAGATGCTGTCCTGGCTCGCCGGGAACGTTCGCTTAGAAGGACGCAGCCTGGTCGATGCCGGCTCGTTCTTGGGCGGGTCGACATGTGCTCTGGCATCGGGAGCGGATCGGAACACGTCAACGTCCAAGAAGGACGGCATCATTCATGCCTACGACCTGTTTCGGGTTCAGCCCCTGCCTTTTGCGCGGAAGATCATGGGCGATCGACCGCTCGGGTCGTCCACTTTGGATGTCTTCGAAGAAAACATTGCTTCCTACCGGCACCTGATCACGATCCATGAAGGCGACTTCATGCAGGCAGCTCCGCCCGAAGAGCCGGTCGCGATCTTGTTCGTGGACATCGCCAAGACCTGGGAACTGAACGACAGGGTGGTCCGCGATTTCTTCCCCCTGCTGGTCGCCGGAGAATCCATTGTCGTTCAACAGGACCACAATGATCATTCGTGTCCCTGGGTGAACGTGACGATGGAGTACTACGCCGATCACTTCGAGTACGTCGCCGACGCCGCCTCGAGCCGATTGTTCCGCTACGTCCGGCATATTCCATCGGATGAACTGGTCGATATCGGGCTACTCCCCCTGGATGAGAAGATCGGACTGGCCGAGAGAGCGGCGGCGAGATCCAGGGATCGGGTGTCGGCGTTCCTCTCATCTGTTAGCGTGGCTTGGCTGTTGCGCGAGAAAAGCCAGCAAGCCGCAAACGAGTATCTTGATCGCCTCCGAGACGAACAACCATGGAAATCGGAGACCCGCTACGTGGACATGGTGCGCACGGCGATGCGATATTGAGTTCTCCGCGGCGCCAGCCTGCGGCGCAGACGCCATAGCGCGTATTCGGCGTGGTTTCGAACAGGCCGTTGCATCCGGAGGCCGGAGTTTTTCCGAGGGGGATGCTCCGACCGGCAAGGGTTCTTGGTCGACACCTTCTCGGGTGCCGATCGATACGCTCAGCCTGCGAAATCTCGGCGGCCGCACTCTCGGGGGGAACGAGCCCCACATCCATGGTTCACTCGTTCGTTTCCGTGCTGGCAAAGCTTGCCCGGGAATGAATTGCGTCCCACCAGTGGGCGAGCCCTTCGCATTCGGCGATCATGTCGCGACCCGTCGGCGCCTTCTGGAAGAAGGCGAACATCGGCGCGGCATGGAGGTCGGCCAACCTCAAACGGTCACCGAGAAGCCATCGCCCCGGCCTCTTGAAACTTTCCAGCGTCTCAAGGCAGGTTCGGGCGCGGGGCAGGGCGGTTGCCACTCTCGCGGCGTCGGTCGCGCCGCCGTCTCGGGGTTTCGACACGGTTTCCACGTAGATGTCCCAGACCAGCGTGCGGTAGG
>CATMOC010000537.1 GCA_950071955.1 uncultured Mesorhizobium sp.
TGCCATCTGCAAGGCCGACCTGCTGCTCAAGGGCGATGGCGATGCCGCAGACAACATCGTTGGAGGTCCCGAGTACTCGACCCTCTCCAACGATGCCTTTCCGTCTCGCGAATTCGATTTCATGCTCTCCAATCCCCCTTACGGCAAGAGTTGGAAGACCGACCTCGAACGCATGGGTGGCAAGAAGGAGATGCGCGTCCCCCGCTTCATGATCGAGCATGGCGACGAACATGGTCGGCACGCCGTAGAAGCCGGTGCAGCGCTCGCCCGCCACGGCCTGCAGGGCGGAGGTCGCATCGAAGCCCTCGCCCGGGAAGACCATGGCCGCACCTTTGGTGACGCAGCCGAGGGTGCCCATGACCATGCCGAAGCAATGGTAGAGCGGCACGGGGATGCACAGGCGGTCGGCCTCGGTCAGCCGGATCGTGCGGGTGACCATGTCGGCATTGTTCAGGATGTTGGCGTGCGTCAGTGTCGCGCCTTTCGGCGCGCCCGTGGTGCCGCTGGTGAACTGGATGTTGATCGCCTCGTCAGGATCGAGCGTGGCCGAGACGGCATCCAACCGGCGCATCTGCGCGGGGCCGGCAAGCCGTGCGAGATCGTCGAAGGAGAGCATGCCGGGGGATTTTTCCGCGCCCATGCGGATGACCGCCCGCAGCGAAGGCACACGCCTGGCCTGCAGCCGTCCCGGCTCCGCCGTCTCCAGTTCCGGCGCGAGCGAACGGATCATTTCGAGATAGTCGCTCGACTTGAAGCGCGCCGCGGTGACCAGCGCCTTGCAGCCGACCTTGTTCAGCACGTATTCGAGTTCGGAGAGGCGGTAGGCCGGATTGATCGTGACCAGCACCAGCCCGACGCGCGCGGTGGCGAACTGCGTGACCAGCCATTCGGGCCGGTTCGGCGACCAGATGCCGATCCGGTCCCCCTTCTCCAGCCCGAGCGCGAGGAGCCCCGCCGCCACGGCATCGACCTCGCGTGCGAACTCGCTCCAGGTGTAGCTCCGCCCCGCCTCGCAGAAGATCGCCGCCTGGCGGTACCCGAGCAGCGCCACGGTCCGCGCAAGCGCTTGCGGGATCGTCTGGCGCAAGAGCGGAACCGATCGGTCGCCCACGACCCAGGACTTGTCTTCGCGCGGTTTCAGCGCCGCAGGATCGACTACCGGCTCCGCCTCCCGCGTCAGCAGGCTTTTTGAAAGCACCCCTCCCAGAGGTTCCGACAATCGGTTCATGATGCTCCTCCCGATGAGCATGCGTTGCTCGCGGCGTGAAGATGGCAGGAATGGCGCGTGCGGCCAAGCCTGCCGCTCGCCCTCACATCGCCCGCCAGTCTCCGATCCGTTCGAAGGCGGCGGCGGCCCGGTAGATCGTGCTCTCCTGGTAGTGCCGGCCGATCAGCATCATGCCGATCGGAAGCCCTTCCGACAGGCCGCAGGGGATGGTCATCGCCGGATGCCCTGTCGTGTCGAACGGACAGGTGTTGCCGATCATCTCGAAGGCGCGCTGGATGTAGAGGGCGAGCGGCGCGTCGGCCGGCGGGATCGGCTGCGCCTTCATGGGCATGGTCGGCATCAGTAGCAGATCGTACTGGCCGAGCGCGGCGTCGTAGGCGGCGCGCAGCCGGCGCGACAGGTTCTGCGCCTTGGCGTAGTAGTGCCCGCGATGGTGCTTGAGCATGTACTCGCCCACGAACATCGAGATCTTCAGGCTCTTCGACAGTTCGTCGGCGCGTGCGCGCCAATTGGAATGATAGTCGAGCAGGCTGGTGACGTAGAGTCCGCGCCAGCCGGTGGCGAAGCCATTGCCGTGCATCATGATGTCGGTCAGGCCTTCGAGAGCGATCGGCGTCCAGATCGCCTGACCCTGCGTGTGCATCGGCACCGAGATGTCCTCGACGGTCGCGCCGAGATCGCGAAAGCGCCGGGCGGCGACGCGGACCTTCTCGTCAACGTCCGCTTCCGATTCAGGGCGGCCGAACCCCTCGCGCACGATGCCGATGCGCATTCCGGAAACCCCCTGCCCGAGCGCATCGGTATAGCGGTCGATGCGCGGCGCGTACTGGCGTGGGTCGAGGCCGTCCTCTCCGGCGATGACTTCCAGCAGCAGCGCGTTGTCACGCACGTTCTGGGTGATCGGTCCGGCATGGTCGATCGTCGGCTCGATCGGCATGATCCCGGTATAGGGCACCAGCCCGTGGGTGGCCTTCATGCCGTAGGCGCCGGAGAAGGAGGCCGGCATGCGGATCGAGCCGCCCTGGTCGCCGCCGATCGCCATGTCGACCTCGCCCGCCCCGACCAGCGCCCCGGAGCCGGAGGACGAGCCGCCGGCGATGTAGCCCCTCTTCCAGGGGTTATGGACGGGCCCGGTCGCGTTGGTGTGGCTGCCGCCCGAAAGGCAGAAATATTCGCAATGCGCCTTGCCCACGATGGTGCCGCCCGCGTCGAGGATGCGGGTGACGACGGTGGCGTCGACGTCGGGCGTGTAGCCTTCCAGCGTAGAGGCGCCGTTCATCATCGGCACGCCTGCCAGGCAGACATTGTCCTTGAGCACGATCTTTCGCCCGGCGAGCGGTCCCGAATGCGCGCCGCGCACTTCCGACTTCACGTACCAGGCGTTCATCGGGTTCTCGGCAGCGGACGGCCGATAGCCCGGCGTGCGCGGATACTTCACCTGCGGAAGATTGTCGGGCATGGCTGCGACGACATCGTAGGCCTCGAACGTCGCTTCCATCAGGGCCATGTAGTCCATGATCTCGCGGTCGCCCATGGACATGTGGAGGCCGCCGACCAGACTGCGCATCTGCTCCAGCGTGGGTCGCCTGACGCTCATTGGATACTCCCTCGGAAGATCGGTTTGCGCACGCTCCGGGCCGCGCGGTATCGCAGGCGCTGCGGCGGGAGGCGCGGCATGAGTGGATGATGGATAAGACGCAGCCATCGCGGCCGGCGCGGGGCGCACCGATGCGGGCGAGAGCACCGCATGCGCGGCCATGGCGGGATTGCCGGCGGGGCTAAAGGTCGGCACGCCCGGCAGGGCCTGCGCCGGTGCGCCGGAGGGGCGGGAGCCGGCAGGCCGCGCGGGCGAGTGTGCTGTCGTGCCATGGCCGCCGCCGGCGCGGGTGCGGCGCACCGAGCCGAA
>CATMOC010000538.1 GCA_950071955.1 uncultured Mesorhizobium sp.
CCCTCTCTAGACTGTTGAGAGCCGGCGCTCTGGGCCGCCGCGAGCACCGCGCGCGCCTCGTCGTACATCCGGCCGAGCTTCTCGATTTCCAGGGCCCGTTCCTCGAGCTGCCGGTCGGCGGCCGCCATGCGGTCGCGGATCTGCTGGAGCTGTTCCTCGCGCAGCCGCAGTTCGCCGCGCAGTTCGCTGGCCTGCGATTCCAGTTCAGTGATGGTGCCGCTCTTCTCGGCCTTCTCCTCGGCCAGCCGCTTCAGCTGTTCCTGGTTGCGGTTGATCTCGACGATCTGGCCCGCTGCCTTCTCGCGGAAGGACTTGATGCTCATCTCCAGCCGACGGGTGGACATTGCGAACTCGGCCCGCATCCGGTCCTTGTCCGCCTGGATCTCGTTGAGAGACAGGGGAACCGTGGATTCGATGCGCCGGCGGGTGAGAACGACCGCGCGCCGCCAAAGCGCAGGCGCCACCATCAGCGCCAGGAAGCCGGCGCAGAGAAAGCCGAGCGAGAAGAACAGAATAGACTCGATCAAGGCCCACGGTCCGCGAAAAAGGATGAATGCACAACGCAACTCTGGCACGAGCGCGCTGTTTCGATCCAGATCAGGACCGTTTTTACTTCGCCTTAAGGTTAAGCGCCAGCGGCGTTTGGCAATGCGGTCAGAACGGGTTCCAAGTGGCCTGCTGGGTCAGCTTCAGGTATCCGATGTTCACGCCGAGCCGCGCGCCGACGCCGGTCCGCACCGGCACCAGCAGGACGTCCCCGTATCGAAGGACGTTGAACCCGAAGCCCGCCACGACATAGGCCGATCCGGCGACCCCTGCATATCGGTGATAGAGGGAATCCACCGAACCGAGATTGTAGACGAGCATCATCGTGCGGGAACCCTGCCCGCCGATGTCCCAGCCGATCGAGGGTCCCTGCCAGAATACCGCGTGATCGCCGGCATTGCGGGTGTAGAGGGTCCCCTCGCCGTAGGTGAGGCCACCCACGATCGCACCGGATCCTTCCTCGCCGAGAACGTAGCCGTTCGGGACGCCATATTGCGAAAAGAGGGTCTCCACGACGGTGGCAAGTCCTCCGGACGTGGCGCCGAAGAACTTGTGTCCCGAATCGACGATCTCCTGCGCCGAAAAGCCGTCCGTGTTCGCGGCCACGGGCGCCGGGTCGGAGAGCAGCGCCCCGGCGGCGACGATCGCGGCGGCGGCCAATTGCGTTGCGCGTCGCAAATGCTTCGAGATGTCCATTCCATGCTTCTCCCTGCTGGCGCGGGCCCGCGCGCGCCTCAGCGCAATCCGCGGTCCGCTGCATTGGATCGGTGAGGAATGGTAAACCCAAATCGTTTTCCATATCTTAAGCATGTCGCCCCGCGCGGCACATGGAAGGCGGTCGGCGCGCACGCGCCGTTCACGATTTCTTGCGAGCGTCGCCGCCGTGTGCAACCACGGCGAGGGCGCTCGGCTTTTTGATTCGCAAGGGGATTCGGGTGGACCCGTAGTCCTTTTGCCTGCGCCGGAGACCCTGGCTATGTCCGAACTCTTCTCCCTTACCGCACCCGATCTGGCCGCGCTTTTGTGCAGCCGCGTGTGCCATGAC
The DNA here is from genome assembly GCA_950071955.1 of uncultured Mesorhizobium sp. Lineage (GTDB taxonomy): Bacteria > Pseudomonadota > Alphaproteobacteria > Rhizobiales > Rhizobiaceae > Aquibium > Aquibium pacificus. Next base: position 1,592 of record CATMOC010000538.1, read on the forward strand.
ATCATCTCGCCGGTGGGCGCCCTCAACAACGGATTGGAACTGCTCGACGAAGGCGGCGCGGACGAGGACGCCATGAACCTCATCCGGGCAAGCGCACGCACTGCCTCGGCACGGCTGCAGTTCGCCCGCATCGCGTTCGGAGCCGCCGGTTCGGCGGGGATGCAGATCGACACGGGAGACGCCGAGAACGTCGCCACCGCCTATTTCCGCAACGAGAAGCCGGTGCTCGAATGGTCGGGCCCCAGAGCGCTCCTGCCGAAGAACAAGGTGAAGCTGCTCCTGAACCTGCTGCTCATCGGATCGGGCGCAATCCCGCGCGGCGGCAAGCTGCACATGACGCTATCGGATGTGGAAACGTCGCCGAAGTTCACGCTGGTCGCGACCGGACCGATGGTCCGCGTGCCGCCGAAATTCCTCGAGATGCATTCCGGATCGCGTCCTGAAGAACCGATCGACGCGCATTCGGTGCAGCCCTACTACACGTTGCTGCTCGCCCGCGAGGCCGGCATGACGATCTCGATCCACGCAAGCGCCGACGAGATCACGCTGCTGGCGGCATAGGGGCCATACAGGGGCGGGCCGAGCCGGCATCCGCCTGCCCTCGCCGACCTCCCTTCGATCGAACTTTAGCAGGCTTGATCCGCTTTTCCTTTACTATTCCGCTCTAGGATATTGGCGGGGGTAGCCAGGGCTGCCGTGTCTCATGGCGCCAGAAGGGACCGAAGGTATGAAACGCTGCATGGTCGTCGATGATTCCAGCATCATCCGCAAGGTGGTCAAGCGCATTCTCGGCGGGCCGCAAATGGTCGTGGTAGAGGCGGGCAACGGCCGGGACGCACTCGACATGTGCGCGGCCGAACTCCCGGACGTGATCATCGTCGATGGCGTGCTCCCGGACATGATGGCCACCGAATTCATCAAGAGCGTCAGGGCCCTGCCCGGCGCGGCGCGCGTGCGGATCCTGATCTCGATCCTTCAGTTCGACATCGGGGCCATCATGCGGGCGAAGCGAGCGGGGGCGAGCGGCTATCTGCTCAAGCCCTTCAACCGGGCGCAACTCGTCGAGAGGTTCAGGGACCTTCAGGCGGCCGCCTGAACCAGCGGCCTGCTTCGAGAACGACAGCGTCCGCTCGGTAGCCCTGCGAACATACGGCCCGGCCGCGCACGAAGCGCGGCCTTCGACCCAAACCCATGTCGGCTAGAATTCTTCGCCGATCCGCTTCCGGCTATGCGCTGGCGCGCATGTCCTCTGGCTCGCGCAGCACGTAGCCGCGTCCCCACACCGTCTCGATGAAGTTCTGGCCGCCGGAGGCCGCATCGAGTTTCTTGCGAAGCTTGCAGATGAAGACGTCGATGATCTTCAATTCCGGCTCGTCCATGCCGCCATAGAGATGATTGAGGAACATCTCCTTGGTGAGCGTCGTGCCCTTGCGCAGCGAGAGCAGCTCGAGCATCTGGTATTCCTTGCCGGTCAGATGCACCGGGCTGCCTTCGACATCGACGGTCTTGGCGTCCAGGTTGACGTTGATCAGGCC
>CATMOC010000539.1 GCA_950071955.1 uncultured Mesorhizobium sp.
AACGAGGCCAGCCCCATCAGCAGCCGCGCCTTCTCGCCGCCCGAAAGGTCCTTCGCCGCGGTCGTCATCTTTTCGGTCGCGAGCCCCATCTGCGCGACGCGGGCGCGCACCTTGGATTCCGGCGCGTCCGGCATCAGGCGCCGCACGTGCTCGATGGCGTTTTCATCCGGGCGCAGGTCGTCGAGCTGGTGCTGCGCGAACATCGCCACCTTCAGCTGCGGCGCGATGGTGATGCCGCCGGTGTCGAGCTGCAGCCGGCTGGCAATCAGCTTTGCGAAGGTGGACTTGCCGTTGCCGTTGGCGCCGAGCAGAGCGATCCTGTCGTCCTCATCGATGCGCAGCGTCAGGTTCTTGAGGATCGGCTTGCCGGGCTCGTACCCGACTGCGCCATTCTGGATGGCGACGATCGGGGAGGCTACGCTCTTAACCGGCTCGGGAAAGGAGAACGGCCGCACAGTCTCGTCGCTCCACGCGGCGATCGGCTTCATCTTCTCAAGCGCTTTGATGCGCGACTGCGCCTGGCGGGCCTTGGAAGCCTTGGCACGGAACCGGTCGACGAAGGATTTTAGGTGCTTGCGCTGCGCGTCCTGCTTGACGCGCGCCTTCTCCTGCAGCTCGATCTGTTCGGCGCGCTGGCGCTCGAACTGGTCGTAGCCGCCGCGCCAGAAGGTGAGCTTTTTCTGGTCGAGATGGACGATCGAGGTGACCGCCCGGTTGAGCAGGTCGCGGTCGTGGCTGATCAGGAGCACGGTGTGCGGATAGCGCGAGACATAGTTTTCCAGCCAGAGCGTGCCTTCGAGATCGAGATAGTTGGTCGGCTCGTCCAGGAGCAGCAGGTCCGGCTCGGAAAACAGTACGGCTGCGAGCGCCACGCGCATGCGCCAGCCGCCGGAGAAAGATGATGCTGGCCGCTTCTGCGCGTCCTCGTCGAAGCCGAGGCCGGCCAGGATGGTGGCGGCGCGCGCTTCCGCCGAATGCGCGTCGATGTCGGCGAGCCGGATGTGGATTTCCGCAATACGGTTTGCGTCGGTGGTCGTCTTCTCCTCTTCCAGGAGTTCGGCGCGCTCCTTGTCCGCCTTCAGCACGATCTCGATCAGCGGCTCCTCGGTGCCTGGCGCTTCCTGCGCCACCTGGCCGATGCGGGCGTTCTTCGGCAGAGAAATCGTGCCGGTCTCGGTGGCGAGTTCACCGGTGATGGCGCGGAAGAGCGTCGTCTTGCCCGTGCCGTTGCGGCCGACGAGGCCGGCCTTCGCGCCCGCCGGCAGCGACAGCGAGGCATGGTCGATGAGAAGGCGCCCGGCGATGCGCAAGGAGATGTCGGAAAGCGTGATCATGGCCGGCGCTTAATGACGGAGCAGGGCGGCGGACGCAAGGGCGGCGTTGGCAGCGTCGTCTTGGAGGTGTATGAATGCAAGCTCGATACACATCGAGGAATCCATGCGCACCAACATCGACATCGACGATGAACTGATGGCCGAGGCGATGCGGCTCTCGGGCAAGAAGACCAAGAAGGAGACGGTCGAGGAAGCGCTCGCCATGTTGGTGCGGTCGCGTCGCGGAGCGGAGGCTCTGCGCGCGTTGCGCGGCAAGGTTGAATGGGAGGGTGATCTCGACGCGATGCGCCGCGACAAATGATCCTCGTCGATACATCCGTCTGGATCGAGTACCTGACCAAGCCGTATTCGGAAGCGTCGCAGCGCCTGGACGATCTGTTTGGACAGCACGAGATCGTCCTTGGCGATCTCGTCATGACCGAAGTCCTCCAGGGAACCCGCGAAGGTCGAGAACTGCGGATGGTCGAGGCGGCTATCGCAACGTTCCGCATCGTTACCCTTTGCGGAGCGGCGCTCGCTCCGAAAGCCGCCTCCAACTACCGATACCTTCGACGTCGCGGCGTCACGGTACGTGGCACGATAGACGTCATCATCGCCACCTGGTGTATAGAGAACCGCGCCGAACTGCTCCACAACGACCGTGATTTCGATCCAATCGAGAGGGAACTCGGGCTTTCGGTTCTGCGGTGATCGACCGCGTGAACGCAGCCGGGTCACCATCCTCACGCGAACTGCCGCCCTTCCTCCGTCCGCTGGAAATAGATCATGTCCAGGCTTGGAGGTTCGCGGCCGAGCAGGGACAGGATCGTGTGCGCCTGGCCGCGGTGATGGGTCTGGTGGTTGAAGAAGTGGGTCAGGGCCGGCGCCAGCCGCTGGCTAACGGTGCGCATGTCGGTGACGGTGATGTAGGAGAATCGACCGGCGAATGCCTTCTCTTCGAGGCCTTCGATCCAGCTAGATATCCTCTCGTCCTCCGCCTCGCGCGCGATCCGCAGCGGGTCGAGATTGGGATGGATGATGGCGTCGAGCGACCTCGGCGCTTCGCCATGCGCGGTGAAGCGCTTCATCCAGATGCGGTCGGCGACCAGGATGTGGTTGAGCGTGCCCATCATCGACCTGAAGAACGCGCCGACGTCCTGCGCGAACTCGGCATCCGTTAAGTCGACCGCGGCATCGTAAAGCCGGCCGTTGGCCCAACGGTTATAGGCGGCGAGCATCTGGAAATGGTGCTTCATCCCTCTTTTCTTTCGGCTCGGGAAGGGTTCAACTGACGCTCCCATTAACACCTGCCGGGGAGCCGATCCAATGGCCATTCTGCTGTATGAACTCGTCGGCGCCGACGCGGCGCGACCGTTCAGCCCGCACTGCTGGAAGATCTCGATGGCGCTGGCCCACAAGGGGCTGGAATACAAGTCCATGCCTGCTCCCTTCACGGCCATTCCCAGGGTCGAAGAGGGTGCGACCAAGACCGTTCCGCTGATCAGGGACGGCGACCGGCTGGTCTCGGATTCCTTCGATATCGCTCTCTATCTGGAGGAGACCTATCCGGACCGGCCGACGCTCTTTGGCGGCGACGGCGGGAAGGCCATGGCGCGCTTCGTGGAACGCTGGTCGCAACTCACCATCCACTCCTATCTCGGGGCGGCCGTGCTGATGGACATCCACGACTGCCTCGATGCCGAGGACAAGGCACATTTCCGGCGCACGCGCGAACAGCGGTTCGGCCGGCCGATCGAGGAGGTGCCGGCCGGACGCGAGGAGAAACTGGCGGCGTTCCGGGCCTCCCTCGAGC
>CATMOC010000540.1 GCA_950071955.1 uncultured Mesorhizobium sp.
TTCGCGCCGGGACGAGGCAGATAGCGCTCGACGGCGACCGGCGCATTCATCGCGACAGTACCGCGTGGATTTCGTCGCTGAATTTTTGCAGTTCGACCGCGATGTAGTCGACGACAGCCTGGGTGGCGCCCGTCAGCGGCCGCTTCCGGGGTACCATGACGCCGATCTCCAGTTCCTGGAGCCGGGAGCCCGCGATCGGCAGGGCCACCACGCTGCCGTCTCGCAGTTCCTCCAGCAGCCCGAGCGGCGTGAAGAACGCGACTCCTGTGCCCGCGAGGATCAGCGGCTTCAGCATCATCTGGTTGTTGGTGGCCACCAGGGTCCGGCCCGTCCGGTCGAGTGCCGAAAGCTCGATGGCGATGCGCGAACTCATCACTTCGTTGTCGAGTTGCAGCAGCAGGTTGAACTGCGCGCATTCCTGCAGCGACACGGACTTCGACCGCGCCAGCGGATGGTTGCGCGATACCATCGCCATGAGCGGCATCGCGACGCTCGCCACGCAGCGTATGTCTTCGGGCCGGGCGAGATCGAAGGTGATGCCCACGTCCACGTCGCCATCGGCCACGAAACCGAAGATCTGGCTGTAATTGTCGTTGCGGATTCGGAAGTCGATCGCAGGATGAAGGCCGTGCAACGCCATGACCCGTTCGGGAAGGAACTGAACCGCCAGGCTGTCGAGACAGGCAATGTGCACGCGCCCCGTCTTCTTGCCCTTCAGGTCGCCGAGTTCGCCGCGCATGATTTCGAACTCGTGCAGCGTGTCGCGTGCGTGCCGCATCACGATTTCGCCGGCCCGCGTCAGGCGCAGGCCGCTCGGCAGCCGCTCGAACAGCGGCGGACCGAGTTCGTCCTCGATCTTCTGGATCTGGCGGCTAACCGCCGAACTCGCAACGTGCAGCTCGTCGGATGCCTTACGGATAGAACCGGCCCGGGCGACGGCGACGAAGTAGCGCAGGACCGCGGCATGCATGGATCTAGACCGTCTCTCCGTGGAGTCCGGAGACGATCCTACCTGCCCTTCCATACGGGCGCACGTTTTTCGTTGAAGGCGCGTACGCCTTCCTGCCCGTCCTCGCTGGCAAGCGCGGCGACGAGGGCGGGCGTCCGCAAGGCCTGTGCCTCGGCGGGCGAAAGATGGCCGGTCCGGTTCACCGTCTGCTTGATCGCCCGCAGGGAAAGAGGCGCACAGGAAACGATGTCCGCCACCCAGCGTTCGACCGCCTCATCCAGCTTGTCCGGGGACGCTACTTCGTTGACGATGCCGAAGCCCGCCATCTCGGCGGCGGAGAAGCGGCGCCCGGATAGCATCACGCCCATGGCGAGGTTGTGCGGTATCTTGCGCTGCAGGAGCACCATGCCGCCGTCGAGCGGCATGCGTCCGACGCGGCCTTCCGGAAGGCCGAACTGCGCCTTGTCCGAGGCGATCACGATGTCGCAGCCAAGGACCATCTCGAAGCCGCCGCCGAGCGCGTAGCCATTGACGCGAGCGATCAGCGGTATGTCGAGCGTACGCCGGTAGGCGATGCCACCGAAGCCGTGCGGCCGCGCCTCGGCCCAGTATTCGAGGCCGGATTTTCCCACGTTCTTCATGTCGGCGCCGACGGAGAAGGACTTGTCGCCGGCACCGGTCAGAACGATGCAGCTGACGTCGTCGCGATGCTCGAGTTCCTGCCAGACGGCCTCGAGCTCGGCCTCGGTGGCCGCATCGATCGCGTTCATCCTGTCCGGACGGTCTATGACGACCCGGGCGACGCGTTCCGCTATGTCGAGGCGAACGCTCACGCGACCCCCGCGCGGCGCGGTTCGACCACCGGCCCCAGAACCTCGTCATTGTGTTCGCCGAGCCGCGGCGGCGCCTGGCGGACGGTCACGGGCGCTGCCGACATGTCGATCGGGCTGCCGATCAGGCGGACTGGACCGGCGGAGGTGCGTCCCGCCTCCAGGATCATCCGGTTGACCAGCGTCTGCTCGTCCCCCAGCGCCTCAGCGAGCGTCTTGACCGGGGCGCACAGAATGTCGACGTCCTCCAGCCGCTTCAACCAGTACGCGGAGGAGTTCCTGGCGAAGTTCTCGCGGAAGATCGCCTGCAACTCGGCGCGGTTTTCCATCTGCCTGTCGAAATCGGCGAACCGTTCCTGCTTCGAGAGGTCGTCGATTTCCAACGCTTCGCAGATGTCGCGCAGCGGGTTCTGCTTGAACGCACCGACCATGACGATTGCGCGGTCCGTGGTCTCGAATACGCCCGTCAAGGGAAACGCGCCCCAGTTCAGGTCCTTGCCGCGCATCATCTGCGTGGCGCCTTCCTGCATCTGCAGGGCGAGCATCGAATTGTAGAGGCTGACCGCCACCACCTGGCCTTCGCCCGTCTTGTGACGCTGCAGCAGAGCGAGCAGGATTCCCTGCACCAGGTGCATGCCGGCGGAATAGTCGCAGAGCGGCGTCGAATAGATCGACGTCGGCAATGCGGGATCCGGTTTGCGCATCATGAGGCCGGTCAGCGCCTGGGCGAGGATGTCCTGGCCGCCCTTGTGGCGGTTGGGGCCTTCGAGCCCGAATCCCGTGCCGACGGCGAAGATGATGCCGGGGTTGCGGGCCTTGAGGTCGTCGTAGCCGAAGCCCATGCGCTCCATCACGCCGGGGCGAAAATTGCTGACGACCACGTCGGCGCCGTCGATGAGGTCGAGGACCTGGTCGCGCGCCTCCTGCGACTTCAGGTCGAGCGCGACGCTCTTCTTGTTGCGGTTCAGGGAACAGAAGACCGGGTTGTTGAGGCCGTCGGGATCGGAGCCGAGCGACCAGCGCGAGAGGTCGCCGATCTTCTCCTTCTCGATCTTGATCACTTCGGCGCCGTAGTCTGCGAGTACCTGCGTGCAGCAGGGACCGAGCATCACCTGGGTGAAATCGATCACCCGGACGCTGTCGAGGGGAAGCGGGGTCATTCTGCGGCCTCCAGGAAGGTTGCGTTGCCCGAGGGCGTGTCGCCCGGATCGGCGCCCTGGGCGCGCAGCTGCTTCTGGATTGCCTTCACGTCGGCCCTTCGCACCGCCACGCCCGCGTTCAGCGCCACGGTGGCGGCGACGCCCGCCGCCTCGCCCATGGCCATGCAGGGCGGGATCTCGCGGCTC
>CATMOC010000541.1 GCA_950071955.1 uncultured Mesorhizobium sp.
CGCATGTGTCTTTCCGAAACCGGTTCCCACTTTCGGACGACATACGCTAACCGCCTCTACCGCCCGGTACGCTCCAGGCGGTCGAGGAACCACTGGGTGAGCTTGACCCAGACCTCGTCCTTCTCGCCCGCGTCCTCCCAGCCGTGGTCGAGGTTCGGGTTGTCGTTGACTTCGATGACGAAGACACCGTCCGGCGTCTCCTTGAGATCGACGCCGTAGAGCCCGTCGCCGATGCAGCGCGCCGCGCGCACCGCCGTTTCAACCACCGCCGGCGGCGTGTCCTTCAGCATGAACGGCTTGATCCCTCCCTGGTCGGGCTTGCCGGCGCGGTCGTGATTGACGATCTGCCAGTGCTTCTTTGCCATCAGGTAGTGGCAGGCGAAGAGCGGCTGGCCGCCCAGCACCCCGACGCGCCAGTCGTATTCCGTGGGCAGGTACTTCTGGGCGATCAGAAGATCCGAATCCTCCAGCCACTCGGTTGCCAGCGTCTTCAGTTCGGCCAGGTTGCCGGCTTTCTTGACGCCGCGGGAAAACGACGAATCCGGGATCTTCAGCACCAGGGGAAAGCCGAGCGTCTGCGCGGCGACCTCCAAGTCGGCCGGCCCGGCGATCATTACCGTCGGCGGCACGGGCACCTTGTTGGCCGTCATCAGTTCGTTGAGATAGACCTTGTTGGTGCATCGGATCATCGACAGCGGATCGTCGATGACCGGCATGCCTTCCTGCTGCGCCCGGCGCGCGAAGCGGTAGGTGTGGTTGGAAATCGACGTCGTCTCGCGGATAAAGAGCGCGTCGTAGTTGGCGAGCTTGGCCAGATCGCGCTTGCCGATCGGCTCCACCTCGACGCCCATCTTCTCGGCAATCTTGGCCCAGTGTCGCAGCGAGGAAACCACCGAGGGCGCCAGTTCCTCGTTCGGGTCGACGAGCGTCGCGAAACTGTAGCGCGACGGGGTGCGGCCCTTCGAATCGCGCCATTCGCGCTGCGTGTAGGTTTCCAGGCACTTGAGGAAGCGCTCCTCCTCCTCCGGCTTCATGCGACCGAGCGGCAGGAAGCCGATCTTGCGGATGGTCGCCCACTTGCCGTCGTCGGCGATCGTCACCTCGAGCGCGGGCGCGCGGAACCAGTCGAAGAGCAGCCGGCTGAACCGGTCGGTGGCCTTGGAGGGGGCGATGCCGAAGAACACCGCGAGTTTCGCCGGAAAACTGCCGCCGAGATCCTTGCGGCACCTGTTCAGCGCCACCTCCAGTTCCGGCAGCGCGTGCTGGTAGAGCTTGCGCTCGGACAGGTCGATCATGGTCTCGACCGTCGGGATGACCCGGTGCCCGCGCGAGGAGGCGAGAAGCGAGGCGTAGTAGCCGCGGGTCTGGTAGGCGTAGTTGTTGGAAAGGTTGATGACCTTGGGACGCTGCCCCTTGAACAGCGCCGGATGGGCCAGGTAGTCGCGGTTGGTGATTATCTTGTGCGGGGTTGCGAACGGGTCGATGTCGTTCTGGCGTCCGGTAAGGATGACCCAGGTCATGTCTTGTCGAGCTTCCCGATGATGATTGCCGCACGCAGGCCGTCGCGCCCGAACTGCGCCATGTTCATGAATATGTCGTAGGGAACGGGAATGTTCGCCGCGTCCGCCTTGGTCTCGCCGCGCTCGTCCTCGACCCAGGGATCGTGCAGCATGATATGGTCGCCGTCGTCGCCGATCGCCAGCACCCAGTGCGGCACCTTCTTGCCGAACATGAGGAAACCGCTGACGAGCACGATGACCAGTTTCCCCTCTCCGAGCGCCGCGCGAACGTCGTCCAACGTGAACGGGCGATAGCTCACCGGCAAGCCGAATTCCTCGGCACGCAAACGAAAATCAACCTGCGCCAGTTCCATCACCCGGCGTTTCTCCTCGCTGCGCACGGACTGGAGGAAAAGGGCGCCGTGGAAGGAGACCAGGATCTCGGCCGACAGGCCGAATTCCCGCGCCGCGACCGCAAGGCCGAAAGGCTCGCAACCGCCCGGTCCCGACATCATGAAGACGGTCGTCGCCTCCCGCCACAAGCGGATCTCCCGCACAGGATCGGGCACGAAGGAGGGGTCGAAGTAGGCCATCGCCATCATCAGGCAGCATGGGCCGCAGGTGAACTCGCAGGTCTGCTCGTAGAATGGCACCCGCGTATTGACCGGCACGTTGCCGCGCAGCGTCTTCTCGTAGCGCAGCGCCGTCATGCCGTCTTCGTAGTAATCCGGCTCGCGGCCGATGCGGCGATAGCCGTTGCGCTCGTAGATGGAGATCGCGCGGGCGTTGTCCTCCCGCACCTCGAGCCTCAGCATCAGCCGGTCGTTCTCGAACGCGGCCTCTTCGGCCGCCAGGAGAAGTCCGCGCCCGACGCCGCTGCCGGCGAACTCGGGACCGGCCGCGATGGAATAGAGCCGCGCCACCCCGCTGCCCTTGCGGTAGAGCACCATGCAGTAGCCCGCGATCGTCCCGTCGGCTTCGGCCACCAGCGTCTCGGCAGTCTCGCGCTCGATCAGTTGCCGGAAGGAGCGGCGGGAGATGCGGTCGGTCGAAAACACGGCATTCTCGATCGCCACCAGCGCGCCGATGTCGCTGGCAAGGGCGGGACGGATGCGAACGGACATTGGAGGAAAGAGATCCCTTGGATGCAGGCCAGTGCGCCACTGCCGGAGCACCCGCGGCGAGCCTCCGGGCGCGCTGCCATCGCGCCCGAAAGATGACGGAATTGTGGCTTCGGCAGAGGATCATCAGGCCAGATCGGCGCGGCGCGCGCAACGGGATCGCTTGCGCATCCGCATCTTTTTCGCAGCCCCTCTTTGTGAATTCCGGCCGCTGCGTTCTAATGCGGTCGATTCAGCGGAGAACGAGACTTGGATCCCATCGGAAATCTCGAAGACGGAGCCGGCCGGATGGTGATGGCCGCACAGACAATCTGGACCGAGGCGACGTCCCTGATCGTCTACTATTCGTTCTCCTTCGTCGGGGCGCTGATCGTGCTCGTCGTCGGCTACATGCTGTCAGGCTTCCTGGAGCGCTCGACCTATCGCGGTCTCGGCAGGTTCAGGGGTTTCGACGAGACGCTTCGGAAGTTCTTCGCCAAGG
>CATMOC010000542.1 GCA_950071955.1 uncultured Mesorhizobium sp.
TTCCGCCCAAAGAACGACCTTTTTCCTAATGCCGCACTGCGGTTCCCGCCTGGAGCTCGCCGCCGGCAAGCCATTTCCTTCCCCGCTCGTAAAGCGCCTCGACCTCCGCGCCGGTCAGGCCCGGCATGTCGCGCTTGACCGCGTAGCCGATGCCGGTCTGGAGGTAGGCGAGGTGGCGATATCCTTCCGGAAACCGGCCCAGAAGCTCGGGGTCGAGCTTCGGCGCCTGCGTCGGGTCGAGCGGGTCGAGCCTGTCCTTCTCGTAGATCGGCTGGCGCAGCACCACGCCCCAGCGGCCGTCGCGCTTCTCCAGGAAGTCGTAGAAGCGGCCGGTGCACACCACGTCGCATTCCACCCCCTCCACGGCAGCGCGCTGGCTGATCGTCATCTTGGTCTGCGCGATCGCGCGAAAGCCCGAAAGGTCGATCGAGGTGCCGCCGAGGAAGTGCAGGATGCGCACGCCATTGTCGAAGCCCTTGCGGCTGACGGAGATGAACTCGTCGGCGCTGCCCTGGAACCAGGTCGCCATCATCCGACCGTCATCGTGCCACACGGTGCGGAACCGGTCCCAGTCGCCGGCATCGCGCCACACCGCCCAGTTCTCCAAGAGATCCCGGATGGCGAGGCGGTCGATCAGGACGTCGTTCATCGGGCATGCTCGCGGTTCATTTCGTTCGGGACGCCCTTTCTAGGCACCGCGCTCTACCGCGTAAAGGCGCCGCCGCCGCCCGCCGCCCGCGTCATTGTTCGCCCGATTGGAGAAAGTCCGACCGATGCAGCATCACCATCCGGTCGAGCGTGTCCGACGACAGCGCGTGAGCAAGGCGGTAGACGGTCAGCGTCTTCTCCGGCGCGGGCACGCCCGCATCCGACAGCGCCGCAAGCAGCCCAGCCATCGCCTCGAAGAGCGCATCCTCGCCGTAGCTTTCGATCAGGATCGCCCCGTCCCTTGGAAAATTGGGCGCTTCTCCGCCGATCCTGAAGGGCACGTCCGGCACGCCGGCGTCCCTCTGGATGACATGCACGGCGATGAAGGGCGGTCTCGTCAGCAGTCTTGCCAGCGCAGCGTGAAGTTGGCGGTCTTCGAGATCGACCGCGTCGTCCACCATGAGCGCCGCGACGGCGCCTCCGAGACCACCGCCATGCGAGGCGATAAGCCGGCCGCAAAGGCGCATGAAGCCCCGGAAGTGCGGGCGCATGCTGGCCGACCAGTCAGTCGGATTGTCGAGGAGCCTGCGGTAGGGGGCGCTTTCGAGCACGCCAGTGTCCCGCAAATCGTAGAGCGTCAGGTATTCGGGCAGCGGCCCGTCGACGCGGCGATAGCGGCGCGCGCCGATCATGCCTGGCACCGAGATCCGTTCCGGCACGTGTTCGCGGCTGTGCCAGGCGTCGTACTCGTGGCGTACCGCGGGGTCGACACCGTTCCACAGCGCCAGGATTGCCTTGCCTGAAAGATCGATTGTCCTGCTCCTTGTCCATGGGGACCTTCGAATTTTGCCCACTGTGCCATTGGAGCATGCCTCCCGAAAGTCGGAACCGGTTTCGGGACAAAGGCATGCACGAAATCAGGGACCTGAAGCGCAGGGAGCGAAGGCGAAAGACCGCGCTGCGCGTCGAAGGCGGAAAACGTTTGATCAAGCTTTCCCCCGCCCGTACTGTTCCGGTCCCTGATGCGGGCGCGCTCGATTGCGGAGGCGACAGCCGGCTCGTGGGGAAAGAAAGACAAAGCGCGCATGCCGCATGGTTGCCGGTACGTGCACGAGAAGATCGACCAAAGGGAGGAAGACCATGCCGAGATTGACGAGAAGGGGCCTTGGCGCCTGGGCCGCCGCGACGATGCTGCTCCTGGGCGGACCGTTCACCGCCGGTACGAGCCGTGCCGCGGACGTGGCGCCGCTCGATCCGCCGCAGACCGTGAAGGTCGCCTACGTACCCATCATGAAGTTCGCCGCGGCCTACGTGGCCAAGCAGCGCGGCATCTTCGACAATTACGGGCTCGACGTCCAGTTCGAGCGGGTGAAGTCCGGCACGGAGGCGATCGCCTTCCTCGACCAGGGCAGCGTCGACGTCGGCGGCATCGCCATCGTCTCCTCCCTCTGGTCGGCCTGGGACCGCGGCCTCGATATCCGGGTCATCGCGCCCGGAGCGCTCGACCCGATGGAGAACGGACCCACCAAGCTCCTGGTGCGCAAGGATCTGGCCGATAGCGGCGCCATCAAGTCGATCGCCGACCTCAAGGGCAAGCGCGTCGGCGCGGCGGGCGGTCCCGGCAGCGGCGGCGAGTTCTTCGTCAGCAAGGCGCTCGAACAGGCCGACCTGACCATCCGCGATGTCGAACTGATGAACATCGGCAACGCCGACATGCCGGCCGCTCTCGAGGCGAAGTCGATCGACGCGGCGCTTCTGAGTTCGCCCTTCTCCGATCAGGCGATCGGATCGGGCAACGCCGTGGTTCTGGCGCAGGATTTCACCCCCGGCCTGATGACCGTCGCCTTCGTCGCGTCGGGTAAATTCATCAAGGAGCGGCCGCAAGCCGCCGAACGTTTCGTGCTGGCGCTCGCCGAGGCGGCGCGGATGATGCAGGGCGATGACTACCTCGCACCCGAGAACATCGAGGCCTACCTCGCGCACACCGCCTCCACCGAGGAGGCGATTCGCAAGGGCAATCCGGTGATCTACGATCCCAATGTCGCCATCCCCGTCGAGGGCTTGGCCGACGTCGAGCGCGTCCATCGCGAGAACGGCCGCACCGAATACGAGGAGCCGCTCGACCTGTCGAAGGCGGTCGACGAGACCTTTACGAAGAAGGCCATCGAGACGCTCGGCGCGATGTGATGCCGGCGATTTATCCGGCGCGGGCGGAGTGCTTCTGCCCGCGCAGGCCTTTTTGGAACGCCGCATGACGACACATGACAGCGACGGTCGCGCCGGCGCCGCCAAGATATCGGCTCGCAACGTGACCAAGGCCTATCCGACGCTGGACGGCTTCATCGTGGCGCTCGAGGATTTCAGCCTCGAGGTCGCGGAGGGCGAGTTCGTCTGCATCGTCGGTCCGTCCGGATGCGGCAAGTCCACCTTTCTGCGCATGCTGGCGGG
>CATMOC010000543.1 GCA_950071955.1 uncultured Mesorhizobium sp.
TCATGCAGACCTTCGGCGGCGGGCTTTTCGGTGCCGTGCTCGGCTTCTTCTATGACGGGTCGATCGTGCCGCTTCTGATCGGCTTTGCGATCCTCGCGACGCTTTCGACGATCTGCGCCACCCTCGCCGACGGCTCGCTATTTCAGCGGCGCCACCGGCGCCGGGGCACGGAAATCGTCAAGGACCCAGCCGGGGAGTGAGCGGATCGACAAGCGGCGCGCGAAGCGGGATGTTCGCGCGCCGCTCAGAGCCTGTTTCATCATTCCGACCAACGGACCCAGGAAGGCCCGGCGGTCGGTCAGGCAGGTCTCGGCTGTCGGGCCAGCCGATCAGATCATGTATTGGCCGCCATTGGCCGACAGGGTCGATCCGGTGATGAAGCCGGCATCGTCCGACGCGAGAAAGACCACGCAACGCGCGATCTCGGCGGCCTCGCCGAGCCGTCCGACGGGGATCTGGGCGATGATGCCTTCCCGCACCTTTTCCGGCACGGCCATGACCATGTCGGTGGCGATGTAGCCGGGGCAGATCGCGTTGACGGTGATGCCGGCGCGCGCGCCTTCCTGGGCCAGCGCCTTGGTGAAGCCGAGATCGCCGGCCTTGGCCGCCGAATAGTTCGCCTGGGCGAACTGGCCCTTCTGGCCGTTGATCGAGGAGATGGTGATGACGCGGCCGAACTTGCGCTCGCGCATGCCGTTCCACAGCGGATGCGTCATGTTGAAGACGCCGTCGAGATTGGTCCGCATCACGTCGGTCCACTGCTCGCGGGTCATGCGATGGAAGGGCGCGTCGCGGGTGATACCCGCATTGTTGACGAGCACCTCGACCGGTCCGAGATCGGCCTCGACCTGTGCGATGCCGGCTGCGCAGGCGTCGTAATCGGCCACCGACCATTTGTAGACCGGGATGCCCGTCTCCGCGTTGAAGCCGCGCGCGGCATCGTCATTGCCGGCATAGTTGGCGGCGACCTTGTAGCCGGCATCTTTGAGCGCCATCGAGATGGCTGCCCCGATCCCGCGCGTTCCCCCCGTGACGAGTGCTGTTCTTGGCATGAATACTCCTCCCAGATTGTGGGAGTAGGGCAGTAGGGCAGTAGGGCAGTAGGTGCGGCTGCCGATCTGCCCTTTTTTGTTCCCTACTGCCTTACTGCCCTATTCCCCTACTGCCTATCAGAGCGCTTCCACGCACATGGCCACGCCCATGCCGCCGCCGATGCACAGCGTCGCGAGACCTTTCTTCGCGCCGCGGCGGTTCATCTCGAAGACCAGCGTGTTGAAGATGCGGGCGCCCGAGGCGCCGATCGGGTGGCCGATGGCGATGGCGCCGCCGTTGACGTTCACGATATCCGGGTTCCAGCCCATGTCCTTGTTGACGGCGCAGGCCTGTGCGGCGAAAGCCTCGTTGGCTTCCACGAGGTCGAGGTCGGCGGCGCTCCAGCCGGCCTTCTCCAGCGCTTTGCGCGAGGCGGGGATCGGGCCGGTGCCCATGATCTTGGGGTCGACGCCGGCGGTCGCCCAGGAGACGATCCGCGCCAGGGGCTTGATGCCCCGGCGCTCGGCCTCCGCCTCGGTCATGAGAAGGACGGCGGCCGCGCCGTCGTTGATGCCGGAAGCGTTGGCCGCCGTTACCGAGCCGTCCTTGTCGAAGGCCGGACGGAGCTTCTGCATGGCGTCGATCGTGGCGCCGTGGCGGATGTACTCGTCCTGGTCGACCACCGTGTCGCCCTTGCGGCCTTTGATGGTAACGGCGACGATCTCGTCCTTGAACCTGCCGGCCTTCTGGGCGGCCTCGGCCTTGTTCTGCGATGCGAGCGCGAAGGCATCCTGCGTCTCGCGCGTGATCTGGAACTGCCGTGCCACGTTCTCGGCCGTATTGCCCATGTGATAGCCGTTGAAGGCGTCCCACAACCCGTCCTTGATCATGGTGTCGACCATCTTGTAGTCGCCCATCTTCACACCCTGGCGCAGATGCGCGCAGTGCGTCGACATGGACATGGACTCCTGGCCGCCGGCGACGATGACGCGCGCGTCGCCCGTAGCGATCTGCTGCATGCCGATGGCGATCGAGCGAAGGCCGGAACCGCAGACCTGGTTGAGGCCCCAAGCCGTGGCGCCCTCCGGAATGCCGGCAGCGATGGCCGCCTGCCGCGCCGGGTTCTGGCCCTCACCGGCCGTGAGCACCTGCCCGAGAATGACCTCGTCGACCTCGGCCGCTTCGACGCCTGCGCGAGCCAGCACTTCCCTGACCACGACCGCGCCCAGTTCGTGCGCTGGCGTGGTGGCGAAGGCCCCGTTGAAGGAACCGACCGCGGTCCGCGCGGCGCTGGCGACGACGATGCTGTTGGAAGCGGCCATGTGTATCTCCCTGGAAGACGGATCGCTCGAACCGGCTCTCGGGCCGGATGTCGGCGACTTTTCTTGCCCTTTCCATGACCTGTGTCAAACCGGAATCGGCGGCGGCGGCTTTGCCTTTCGCAGGCGCATGGCCGGGCTCCGCGCCATCTTGGCGAGAAAGGCTGTCCGTCCGGCCCGGTCTCGTGCACTGCACAAACCGCTTTCAATCGGCGATGATTTAGGCATATCCTCATCGCCGGGCATGGCGCGTTCGACCGATCGCGCTTCATATTCCAAAGTCTGGGAGGGTCGCGTGCCTGTCAAAGACGATCCGGTGGTCATAAAAAAATATGCAAACCGCCGCCTCTACAACACCGGCACATCAACCTACGTCACGCTCGAAGACCTGGCCGAAATGGTCAAGAAGGGCGAGGACTTCAAGGTTCAGGATGCCAAGTCCGGGGACGACATCACCCACCCGGTGCTGACGCAGATCATCTTCGAACTGGAGAACAAGGACGGGCAGAACATGCTACCCGTGCCCTTCCTGCGCCAGCTCATCTCGTTCTACGGCGACCAGATGCAGATGGTCGTGCCGAGCTTCCTGGAACAGTCGATGATCGCCTTCGCCAAGGAGCAGGAGCGGTTCCGCGAGCAGATGAAGTCGACGATGGCGAAATCGCCGATGGAGATGATGAACGTCGCGACACCGATCAAGGCGCTCGGGGAACAGACCAGACGCAACATCGGGATGTTCCAGAAC
>CATMOC010000544.1 GCA_950071955.1 uncultured Mesorhizobium sp.
CGCCTAGACTCCCCTGCGTCACTACGTGCCTCCCCGTCTTTGTAGCCTGGCGTTTGTGCCCCGTTTGTGCCGCGTCCCGTGCCCCCGAGTCTAAAGATATAAGGGCCCCGCGTCGTCCGCCGTTTATCCGCGTGACCCCCAGAACTCGCGGACCCGAGGAGTCTGGAGCTTCAGCTGGGTGTTTACCATCATGCCGCTCTCGGCACCGCAGCAGCGCGAGCGCCGCGGCCACCAGCAGCAGCCCGGCGCGGGTCAGGCGCTCGCTCGAAATCTCGGCCCTCGCGTCCTTCTTCGGAGACCGCGTCTTCACCGCGTCGCAGGTCGAGCACGGCAAGCCGGCGCCGGATCTCTTCCTGCTGGCCGCCCGCTCCATGGGCGTCACGCCGGACCGATGCCTGGTCATCGAGGATTCTCTCGCCGGCATCGCCGCCGCCAGGGCGGCCGGGATGGAGGTGTGGTGCTTTGCCGGCGGCAGCCACTTCCAGCCAACGCTTTTCCATGGCGATCCGGCATTCGATGGCATCACCACCTTTGACAAGTGGGACCAGTTCTTCCAGATGGCCCCTGGACTTGGCCGGGGTGAGTGGGGATCTTCGGGATCATGAGCGCGAAAGCGGATACGGAGAGCAACCGGCTGGACGACGCGGCGCGCGCCGGGTGGCTCTACTACGTCGCGGGCAACACCCAGGACGAGATCGCCCGCAAGCTCGGCGTCTCGCGCCAGTCCGCGCAGCGCCTGGTTTCGCTGGCCGTGAGCGAGCGGCTGGTCAAGGTGCGGCTCGATCATCCAATTGCCCACTGCATGGAACTCAGCCATCGCCTCAAGGAGGAATACGGCCTGCAGGGCAGCGAGATCGTGCCCAGCGATCCCGACGCGCCGTCCTCCATCGTGGGCCTCGCCCAGGCCGGCGCGGCGGAGATGGAACGGCATCTGAAGTCGAAGCACCCGAAGATCATCGCCATCGGGACGGGCCGGGCGCTGCGCGCCTGCGTGGAACAGCTTTCGCCGATGGACTGCCCGCAGCACCGCATCGTCTCTCTGCTCGGCAACATGATGTCGGACGGGGCGGCGACAGCCTACAACGTCGTCATCCGCATGGCCGACAGGGTCAACGCGCGGCACTATCCCATGCCGCTTCCCGTCTACGCCCGCTCGGCTGAGGAGAAGCGCATCCTGCACAGCCAGGAACCGGTCCACAACATCCTCGAACTGATCCGCCAGGCGGACGTCACCTTCGTCGGCATCGGCAACATGGACATGAACGCGCCGCTCCTGATCGATGGCTTCCTGACCCGCGAGGACATCCGCGCCTTCACCCGGGCCGGCGCGGTCGGCGAGATCACCAGCTGGGTCTACGACGCGCGGGGAAAGGTCATCGAAGGGCTCGTCAACGACCAGGTCAACAGCGCTCCGCTCAGGGCCAACCAGGCCAATCCCGTGTACGGAATAGCCGCGGGCGAACAGAAGGTCGCCGCCATCCGCGGCGCCATGAAGGGCGGCCTGATCAACCACCTGATCTCGAACGAGCACACGGCCGAGCTTTTGCTCAAGGCGTAGGCAAAATTTCAGTATGTATAATATCCTGATTTTACAGGGATAATTTCGTTTTTCCAGGCGATATGCGTGCGATGGCCTCATCAGGCGCTTGACACGATGCGGCACGGGTGTGAATATTTGCCCGTAAGCATAGCAATTGCTCGCCTTACGATCCTTGGGAGGAAATCATGCACTATCTTACCCGCGCCCTTCTGGGCGCGTCGGCGCTGTCGCTCGTCTCGACCGCCGCCCTTTCCGAGACCCTCACGATCGCGACCGTCAACAATGGCGACATGATCCGCATGCAGGGTCTCACCGACGATTTCACGAAGAACAATCCGGGCATCGAGCTCGAATGGGTCACGCTCGAGGAGAACGTGCTGCGCCAGCGGGTCACCCAGGACATCGCGACGAAGGGCGGCCAGTTCGACGTGATGACCATCGGCACCTATGAAGTGCCGATTTGGGCCAAGCAGGACTGGCTCCTGCCGTTGGACGACATGCCGGAAGGTTACGACGTCGATGATCTCCTGCCGGCGGTGCGCGATGCGCTCTCCATCGACGGCACGCTCTATGCCGCGCCGTTCTACGGCGAATCCGCCATGGTGATGTACCGTACCGACCTCGCCGAGAAGGCGGGCGTGACGATCCCGGCCCAGCCGACCTGGGGCGACATCATGGCCGCCGCCAAGGCCATGACCGACAAGTCCGGCGAGGTCTACGGCATCTGCCTGCGCGGCAAGCCCGGCTGGGGCGAGAACATGGCCTTCATCACCGCCATGGCCAACAGCTACGGCGCCCGCTGGTTCGACATGGACTGGAAGCCGCAGTTCGACAGCCCCGAGTGGAAGTCGGCGCTCAACGACTACCTCACCATGATGAACGAGTACGGTCCTCCCGGCGCGTCCTCGAATGGCTTCAACGAGAACCTGTCGCTGTTCCAGCAGGGAAAATGCGGCATGTGGATCGACGCGACCGTCGCGGCCTCCTTCGTGACCGACCCGAAGGACTCCACCGTGGCCGACAAGGTCGGCTTCGCCCAGTTCCCGGCCAAGGAAGGCATGGACAATCGCGGCAACTGGCTGTGGGCCTGGAGCCTAGCGGTCCCGGCGTCCACCGATTCGGCCGAAGCCGCCAAGAAGTTCGTCGCCTGGGCGACGGGCAAGGGCTACACCGAGTTGGTCGCCGCAGAGCAGGGCTGGCGCTCGGCGCCTCCCGGAACGCGCACCTCGCTCTACGAGAACCCGGAGTACCAGAAGGCCGCGCCCTTCGCCGAGATGACGCTGCACTCGATGAACGCCGCGAACACGCAGAAGTCCTCCGTGCAGGACATCCCCTACACGGGCGGACAGTTCGTCGCGATCCCCGAGTTCCAGGGCATCGGAACCTCGGTCGGGCAGCAGTTCTCGGCTGCGCTCGCCGGACAGGTCAGCGCCGACCAGGCCCTGCAGAGCGCCCAGCAGCTCACCGACCGCGAGATGCAGAAAGCCGGCTACCCGAAGTAGCGGCTCCTCCCGGCGGGGCCGGCCTCCCAGCGGGGCCGGCCA
>CATMOC010000545.1 GCA_950071955.1 uncultured Mesorhizobium sp.
GGTATAGCTGTCTTGCGGGTTGTCCAGAACGTCTGCCGTCTTGCCGCGTTCGACCGCCTTGCCGCCATACATCACCATCACCGTGTCGCAGAGATATTCGACAACAGAGATGTCGTGCGTGATGAAGATGATCGAAAGACCGATCCGGTCGCGCAGATCCAGAAGCATGTTCAGGATCTGCATCTGCACCGAGATATCGAGCGCCGAAACCGCCTCGTCTGCAACAAGGAACTCGGGCTCCATCACCAGCGCACGGGCGATGCAGATACGCTGGCGCTGCCCGCCCGAGAAGCTGTGCGGATAGCGGTTGAGCTGGCTGCGGTTGAGCCCGACGAGTTCCATCAGGTCGGATGCCATCTTCGTAATCTCGCTGGCGGACGCCTGTCTGTGGATCTCGAGCGGCTCGCGCAGCGTGTTCAGGATGGTCGACCTCGGACTGAGCGAACCGAACGGATCCTGGAACACGATCTGGATGCGCTTTCGGAACTCCTTCAGCGCCCTTCCTTCGAGCTTTCGCACGTCGCAGGCGACATGGCCGTTGTCGAAGTGGATCGAACCTTCGTCCACGGACGTGGCCCGCATGATCAGCTTGCTGATCGTCGACTTGCCGCAACCGCTCTCGCCGACGATGCCGAAGCATTCCCCACGCCGCACGTCGAAGGAGACGTCGTTGACCGCGTGAATCTGCCGGTGTTCGCCACCGAACCAGCTTCCGGACTTGATCGTGAATATCTTCGACAGATGGCGCACGGACAGAAGCGGCTTGTCGGAAGCGGTGCGGCCGCTTCCCGCCTTGCGCATCGCCTCGGGGATGACTTTCTCGGCCTCGCGCAGCGCCACGAGCTTTTCGCCACGCTTCATGTCGAGGTCCGGAACCGCCTTCATCAGCGCCTTCGTGTAGGCATGGCTCGGCTTGCCGAAGATGTCGGCAAGCGGACCCGCTTCCATGATCTCGCCGCTGTAGATCACGACGACCTCGTCGGCCATGTTCGCCACGACGCCGAGATCATGCGTGATGAGCAGGAGCGACATGCCGAGCCTTGCCTGCAGCGACTTCAGGAGCCCCAGCACCTGCGCCTGCACGGTCACGTCGAGTGCCGTGGTCGGCTCGTCCGCGATCAGGAGGGCCGGACGGCAGATCAGGGCCATGGCGATCATGGCGCGCTGGCGCAGACCCCCCGACAATTCCATCGGGTACATGTCATAGGCGCGGTGCGGCTCGGGGAAGCCGACAAGGTTGAGCATGTCCTCGGTGAGCTTGCGCGCCTCTCCGGACGCCACGTCGCGATGCAGGACGAGAGCCTCCTCGACCTGGTTGCCGATCTTGTGCAGCGGCGAGAGCGATGTCATCGGCTCCTGGAAGATCATCGCGATCCGGCCGCCGCGCAGCGAGCGCATCTCCGGCGTCGAGGGATCAATCGCCGCGATGTCTGTCTCCGACCCGGGATGCAACGGATCGCGGAACCTGATCCGTCCGCCGGTTATGGACGCGACGCGCGGCAGGATTCCGAGTATCGCCTGCGCGATGATCGACTTGCCCGAGCCGGACTCGCCGACGAGCGCCACGGTCTTGCCGGCGGGAACGCGGAAGCTCACGCCCTTGACGACGTGGAGACTGGCACGCTGAATAGCGATCGAGATCCGCAGATCCTCGATGCGCAACAAGTCTCGCACCTCACCCAACGCGTTCGTTCCCATACCACGCAGCGCTGTGTCGGCCACTGCCCCACTCCCCAGACTTCGATGACGGGCAGCCAAGCCGCCGGCCGTCGAATTGGAGCGGAGTTTTGCAATTCCCCAACGTCGCGGCAAGGGGCAGAAGAAGCGGAAGATGCATTTGTTTTCCTGTCGTTCCGCCTCGCGTCCGCCGCCCTCAGATCGCTTCGAGCCGCTCCCCGTCCCATGCGAAAACACGATCGTGCGGCACCGGAATGCGCATGGCTTCGGCTTCGTCCAGTCGCTGTAGCATGGCGAACATGACGCGCAGATTGCCGCTGTGTGAAACCAGAATGAAGCCCCGACCGACGGGCAGGCCTTCAACCAGCGAGCGCATGTCCGCCGCCGTCTGCTCGTGGCTCGTCCCGCCCTGCGGGGTGAAACGCCAGCGGTCCGCCTTGCGAAGTCGGCGTTCCTCCGGGAAACGCGCCTTGACGTCGTGCGTGGTTAGCCCTTCCCAGCGGCCGAACCCGGCCTCGATCAGCCTCGGTTCGATCCTGCGCGCCGTTCCCGGAAGGCCGAGTTCATCGGCCATGACACGCATGGTCTCGGTGCAGCGCGCCAGGGGAGAACTCAGGATTTCGATGCCGGGCGCGACCGCCGGGTCGGCTTCGAGGTGCGCGCGAAGCCGCCGTGCGTTCCCGAGCGCCTGCCGGCGTCCCTCTGGGCTCAGGGGAATGTCGCTGCGGCCCTGGAAACGCCCCTCCTCGTTCCACCGGGTCTGGCCGTGTCTCACGAGGTAGAACGTGTTTTTGATCATGATTTATCGTAGGATTGGCCCCAACCGTGCGATGGGTAGCGGCGGATGCGCGCGAAGACAACGGCGGAGGTGGGATAGCTGCGGATGTTCCTGTCGGTGAGTGGGTTCCGAATGCCTCGTGTGCTGCTGCTGGCCATGCTGGCGTTCGCGGCGATTGCGACGATGTCCTGGACCGGCGGACCCGCCGCCTACGCCCAGGAGGCGGCAGCGAGCGGCCAGACCGCCGGGCTCGACGCGCTGCTCGAACAGGCGCGCAAGGACGGCTCCACGGTCATTGTCGTGCAGCCGAATTCGGCGGCCGCGCCCGCCGAGGAGATGCCGATGGCGATGACGCTGTCGCCCGACAGCCTGCTGCAGGCGCGCGAGAACCTGAAGCGGATGGTGGCGAACTCCATCATCTACCTGAAGTACATGCCGGAATCGCTGCGCGCGGCGAGCCCGGACGGCCAGCCGCACTGGCTGCTCATCGCCGTCGTGACCGCGGTCGCCGGTCTCATCGCGGGGCGGCTGGCCTTCAAGCTTATGACCGGCTGGGGACGCGACCACTTCCGTTACCTCTATCGGCCGGACGACCCGCGGCTGTCGGCGAAGCTCGGCTACATCCTGGC
>CATMOC010000546.1 GCA_950071955.1 uncultured Mesorhizobium sp.
CCTGCGATAACCCATGTCGGCGAGGAACTGGCGTACTTCCTCCGCCACGTAGAAGAAGTAGTTGACCACGTGCTCGGGCGCTCCCTTGAATCGCTTCCTGAGCACCGGGTCCTGGGTGGCGATGCCGACCGGGCAGGTGTTGAGATGGCACTTGCGCATCATCAGGCAGCCCGCCGCGATCAGCGGCGCCGTCGAAAAGCCGAACTCGTCGGCGCCGAGCAGCGCGCCGATGATGACGTCGCGGCCGGTCCTCAAGCCACCGTCGACCTGCAGCGCGACGCGCGAGCGCAGGCCGTTCAGGACCAGCGTCTGGTGCGTCTCTGCAAGGCCCATCTCCCACGGTGATCCCGCGTGCTTGAGCGAGGTTAGCGGCGAGGCGCCGGTGCCGCCGTCATAGCCGGCGATGGTGATGTGGTCGGCGCGCGCCTTGGCGACGCCCGCCGCCACGGTGCCGACGCCGACTTCCGAAACGAGCTTGACCGACACGTCGGCCGCCGGGTTGACGTTCTTCAGATCGAAGATCAGCTGCGCCAGATCCTCGATCGAATAGATGTCGTGGTGCGGCGGCGGCGAGATCAGTCCGACGCCCGGCGTGGAGTGACGCGTCTTGGCGATCGTGGCGTCGACCTTGTGGCCGGGCAGTTGTCCGCCCTCGCCCGGCTTGGCACCCTGGGCGACCTTGATCTGCATCATGTCGGAGTTGACGAGATATTCCGCCGTCACGCCGAACCGGCCCGAGGCCACCTGCTTGATGGCCGAGCGTTCCGGGTTCATCGATCCGTCTGGCAACGGCAGATAGCGATCCGGCTCCTCGCCGCCTTCGCCTGTGTTGGACTTGCCGCCGATCGAGTTCATCGCCCGCGCCAGCGTGGTGTGCGCCTCGCGGCTGATCGAGCCGAACGACATCGCCCCGGTCGAGAACCGCTTCACCAGTTCGGCCGCCGGCTCCACCTCGTCGAGCGGCACCGGCGCACGGCCGGTCTCCGCCGCCGTACGGATGTGGAAAAGGCCGCGAATGGTCTTGGCGCGGGAGGATGCGCCGTCGATCTGCGCCGAGTACTCCTTGAAGGTTTCCCACGGGCCCTTGCGCACCGCATGCTGGAGCGTCGCCACTGCATCTGGCGACCAGATGTGGGCTTCGCCGCGGATGCGGTACATGTACTCGCCGCCGATATCGAGCGCGTTGCGCAGCACCGGGTCATCGCTGAACGCAGCCCTGTGCCGTTCGACGGTCTCGGTCGCGACCTCCTCCAGTCCGACACCTTCGATCGTCGTCGCCGTGCCGGTGAAGTACTTCTCGACGAAGTCCGTCTTCAGCCCGACCGCGTCGAAGATCTGAGCGCCGCAGTAGGACTGGTAGGTCGAGATGCCCATCTTGGACATGACCTTGAGGATGCCCTTGCCGATCGACTTGATGTAGCGCGACACCACCTCGTAGGCGTCGACCTCGGGCGGGAACTCGCCGCGGCGATGCATCTCGGTGAGCGTGTCGAAGGCGAGATAGGGATTGATCGCCTCGGCGCCGTAGCCGGCGAGGCAGCAGAAATGGTGCACCTCGCGCGGTTCGCCGGACTCCACGACCAGACCGACCGAGGTCCTGAGCCCCTTGCGGATCAGGTGATGATGCACCGCCGCCGTTGCCAGCAGCATCGGAATCGCGATGCGGTCCGGCCCGATCTGGCGGTCCGACAGGATGATGATGTTGTAGCCGCCCGCGACAGCGGCCTCCGCCCGGTCGCACAGCCGCTCCAGTGCGTGCGGCATGCCCTCGGCGCCCTCGCCGGAGCCGTAGGTCACGTCGATCGTCTTTGTGTCGAAACGGTCTTCGGTGTGGCCGATGGAACGGATCTTCTCGAGGTCGCCATTGGTGAGGATCGGCTGGCGCACCTCCAGCCGCTTCTTGCGCGACGAACCGACGAGGTCGAAGATGTTCGGCCGCGGCCCGATGAAGGAGACCAGGCTCATGACCAGCTCCTCGCGGATCGGATCGATCGGAGGGTTGGTCACCTGGGCGAAGTTCTGCTTGAAGTAGGTGTAGAGCATCTTCGACTTGTCCGACATGGCCGAAATCGGCGTGTCGGTGCCCATCGAGCCGATCGCTTCCTGACCGGTCGTCGCCATCGGCGCCATCAGGATGCGCGTGTCCTCCTGCGTGTAGCCGAAGGCCTGCTGGCGATCGAGCAGCGTCACATCCTTGCGCAGCGCGCGCGGCTCCACCGGCTTCAACTCCTCCAGGATGAGCTGGGTGTTGTCGAGCCACTTGCGGAACGGATGCTTGCCGGCGATCTCGGCCTTGACCTCCTCGTCGGAGACGATGCGTCCCTGCTTGAGGTCGATCAGGAGCATGCGGCCGGGCTGCAACCGCCACTTGGTGATGATCTTTTCCTCCGGGACCGGCAGCACGCCGGCTTCCGACGCCATGATGACGCGGTCGTCGTCGGTGACGACGTAGCGGGCGGGACGCAGCCCGTTTCGGTCGAGCGTGGCGCCGATCTGCAGGCCGTCGGTGAACGCGACGGCGGCCGGTCCATCCCACGGCTCCATCAGCGCCGCGTGGTACTCGTAGAAGGCCTTGCGCTCGGCATCCATGGACTTGTTGCCGGCCCAGGCTTCCGGGATCAGCATCATCATCGCATGGGTCAGCGAATAGCCGCCCTGGTAGAGGAACTCGAGCGCATTGTCGAAGCAGGCGGTGTCCGACTGTCCTTCATAGGAGATCGGCCACAGCTTCGAGATGTCGTTGCCGAAGAGTTCGCTGTCGACCGAGGCCTGGCGGGCCGCCATCCAGTTGACGTTGCCGCGCAGCGTGTTGATCTCGCCGTTGTGCGCGACCATCCGGTACGGGTGGGCGAGCTTCCAGGACGGGAAGGTGTTGGTCGAGAAGCGCTGGTGCACGAGGATCAGCGCGCTGTCGAAGCGCGGATCCTTGAGGTCCTTGTAGTAGGCGCCGACCTGGTAGGCCAGGAACATGCCCTTGTAGACGATCGTGCGCGACGACAGCGACACGGTGTAGAAGCCGTTGTCCTGTCCCTGCGTCTCGGAGAAGATGCGGCCCGAGATGACTTTGCGCAGGATATAGAG
>CATMOC010000547.1 GCA_950071955.1 uncultured Mesorhizobium sp.
CGTGACCGGCGAGCCGATGCTGGCGCACCGCGCCATGGCGCAGGGCGAGATGGTGGCCGAGATCGTCGCCGGCAACCGGCGCGCCTGGGACCGCCGGTGCATCCCCTCCGTGTGCTTCACCGATCCGGAGATCGTCTCGGCCGGGCTGTCGCCCGAGGAGGCGCAGAAGGCCGGCCACGACGTGCGCACCGGCATCTTCCCCTTCCAGGCGAACGGGCGGGCCATGACGCTGGAACGCGACGACGGATTCGTGCGTGTGGTGGCGCGTGCCGACGACAATGTGGTGCTGGGCATCCAGGCGGTGGGAACGCAGATATCGGACCTCTCCTCCTATTTCGCGAGCGTCATCGAGATGGGCGGCCGGCTGGAGGACGTCGCCCAGACCATCCATGCCCATCCGACCATGGGCGAGGCTTTTCAGGAGGCCGCGATGCGCGCGTTGGGTCACGCGCTGCACATCTGATCTTCGCGCAACGGTCGAAATGATGACCCATGATCGGAATGGGTTGCGCCCCGCCCCGCTTTTCTGAATAGTGCGGGTTCGAGGCATGACGGACCGCACCAAAGACGGCCGGTGCCCGGCAACGGGAGACCAATCGATGTACGACGGATTGAAAATCCAGCCCCTTTTCGCGCGTGGACGACGCACCGCCATCGCGGCGGCCGCGGCCAGCCTGCTGATGGGTTCCGCCGCGCATGCCGAAACGCTGCGCTTCGCCTTTCAGGGCACGCTGAACGCGCTCGACCCGTACACGCTGAACGAGACCTTCTCGCTCGGCATGTTCGGCAACGTCTACGAAGGACTGACCAAGCGCGACAAGGACCTCCAGATCATCCCCGGCCTCGCGGAAAGCTGGGAGGTCGTAGACCCGCTGACCTGGCGCTTCAAACTGCGCGA
Organism: uncultured Mesorhizobium sp.; assembly: GCA_950071955.1. GTDB lineage: Bacteria > Pseudomonadota > Alphaproteobacteria > Rhizobiales > Rhizobiaceae > Aquibium > Aquibium pacificus. Next base: position 899 of record CATMOC010000547.1, read on the forward strand.
GGGCGTCAAGTTCGCCAACGGCAACGACTTCAACGCCGATGACGTGATCTTCTCCGCCGAGCGCGTGCGCGCCGAGAGCTCCGACCTGAAGACCCGGATACCGGCGGATTCGGAGTGGGTGAAGGTCGACGACTATACCGTCGACGTGAAGCTCAAGACGCCGAACCCGATCCTGCACTACGAGTGGGATACCTGGTACATGATGGACAAGGAGTGGGCCGAGGCGGAAGGTGCCGTGACGCCGGTCTCCGCCAAGGACACCAGCCCCGGACAGGCGGCCTACAAGGCCAACGGCACGGGACCCTTCGTCTTCGAGAGCCACGAGCCTGGCGTCAAGACGGTCTTCAAGCCGAACCCGAACTGGTGGGGCACGCCGGAGCACAACCTGACCGAAGTGATCTTCACGCCGATCGCCGCCGACGGCACGCGCGTGGCCGCACTTCTGGCCGGCGACGTCGACCTGATCGACCCGGTTCCCGTGCAGGATATTCCGCGCGTCAATGCGGACCCGAACACCGAGGCGCTGACCGGACCGGAACTGCGCGTCATCCATCTCGGCTTCAACCAGATGGACGACGAACTGACGACCTCCGACGTCAAGGGCAAGAACCCGTTCAAGGACCCGAACGTGCGCAAGGCCTTCTACCAGGCCATCGACATCGAGGCGATCAAGGCGCGCGTCATGCGCGATCTCGCGACGCCGGTTCCGCTGCTGATCGCCAACGAACTCTACTCCGGCTCGGGCGACTTCCAGCGCTGGCCCTTCGATCCGGAAGCGGGCAAGAAGCTGCTCGCCGACGCCGGATATCCTGACGGCTTCTCGGTCGGCATGGACTGCCCGAACGACCGCTACGTCAACGACGAGGCGATCTGCCAGGCAGCCGTCTCGATGCTCGCCAAGATCGGCGTGACGGTGAACCTGAACGCCCAGCCGAAGTCGCAGTACTTCGCCAAGGTGCTGGCGCCCGGCGGCTACGACACCGACTTCTTCCTGCTCGGCTGGACGCCCGGGTCGTTCGATTCCTGGAACGTCATCGCCAACCTCGCCGGCTGCCGTGACGCCACCGGCAAGGGCGGTCCGTTCAATCTCGGCGGCTACTGCAACAAGGAGGTCGATGCACTGGCGGCCAAGATCGTCGAGGAGACCGATGTCACCAAGCGCGACGAGCTGATCAAGCAGGCCTTCACGATCATGACCGACGAGACCTCGCACATCCCGCTGCACCAGCAGTCCCTGGCCTGGGGCAAGCGCAAGAACATCGACATCGTCCAGCGCCCGGACAACCAGGTGCTGTTCTACTGGGCAAAGGTGAACTGAGCCCCTCGATCGACACCCACGGCCCGCGCGACCACGCGCGGGCCGCAGGCATGCCCGCGAGAGGCGGTAGTTCATGATTGCTTTCGCCATCCGGCGACTGGTCCAGGCGATCGGCGTGATGCTGGTCGTCGCGCTGATCTCCTTCCTGATGTTCCGCTTCGTCGGCGACCCGGTGAACCAGCTCGTCGGTGTCGACACCTCGCCCGCCGAGCGTGAGGCGCTCCGTCAGGCGCTCGGGCTGAACGATCCGGTTTTCGTGCAGTTCGGTCGTTTCATCGTCAGGGCCGCGCAGCTCGATTTCGGCATCTCCTACCAGTTCAAGCAGCCGGTCGCCTCGCTGATCGCTTCCAGGCTACCCGCCACGCTCGAACTGTCCTTCGTCTCCGCCGTCTTCGCGCTCGCGATCGGCATCCCGATGGGCATCTTCACCGGGCTCTATCCGTATTCGTGGCTGTCGCGCGGCTTCCTGGCGATCTCGCTGATCGGGGTTTCGCTGCCGACCTTCCTGATCGGCATCCTCCTGATCTTCATCGTCTCGGTGAACCTCGGCTGGCTGCCCTCCTTCGGGCGCGGGGATACCGTCAGGATCTTCGGCGGGTGGACGACCGGTCTTCTCACGAAATCCGGCCTGCAGTCGCTGATCCTGCCGGCGATCACACTCGGGCTGTTCCAGATGACGCTGATCATGCGGCTGGTGCGCGGCGAGATGCTGGAGGTGCTGCGCACCGACTGGCGCACCGTGCTGCTGACCGTCGGCAGCCGGATCGCCCAGAACTCCGTCTACATCCTGGCGACGACGTTCGCGCTGACCTACCTGGCCCAAGGCGACTCGGGCGCCGCCGAGGGCGCCGGTCTGACCG
>CATMOC010000548.1 GCA_950071955.1 uncultured Mesorhizobium sp.
CCGTCGCACCTGCTCCCGAACGTCGCCCCGCCGAACCCGTACAAGCCGTCGAACCGCTGTCCGAAGCAGCAGAGGCGCAACCGACCGCGGATGAAGCGCCCGTCGCGGCGCCTGAACCCGATTCCGGGGAGCAGCACGCCTCCGTGCCCGTTTCCGAAATCCTGCCGCCCTTGCGGGAGCCTTCGCCCGTCCATTCCGATCCCTTCGTCGACGACATCGCGCCCGAACCCGAGCCGGTGCCGCAACCGCCGGCGTCGGGTACGACGCCGCCACGGGGCAGGGTCACCGTCGGCAAGGCCGTCGAGCGGAAGGCGGAAGCCGCACCTGCCCCGATCGAACCGCAGCCGCGCCCGAACTGGCTGCAGCGCCTGCGTGAAGGTCTTTCGCGTTCGTCGAAGGAGCTTTCCGGCAACATATCCGGCGTTTTCACCAAACGGCGCCTCGACGAGGACACGCTGCAGGATCTGGAGGATGTGCTGATCCGCGCCGATCTCGGCATGGAAACCGCGATCCGCATCACCGACTCGCTCGCCTCCGGCCGTTACGGGCGGGACGTCTCGGACCTCGAGGTCCGCACCGTCATGGCGAAGGAGGTCGAGAAGGTCCTCGGTCCCGTCGCCCTGCCGCTCGAACTCGATCTCTCTCACAAGCCGCACGTGGTGCTGGTGGTCGGCGTCAACGGCACCGGCAAGACCACGACCATCGGCAAGCTGGCGGCAAAGCTGACTGCTGGGGGATTGTCGGTGATGCTGGCGGCGGGCGACACGTTCCGCGCCGCCGCGATCGAGCAGCTGAAGATCTGGGGCGAGCGCACGAACTCGCCGGTCGTCTCCTCCAGGCTCGGCGCCGACGCCGCGGGCCTCGCCTGGGACGCCTACGAGAAGGCCAAGGATGCTGGAGCCGACGTGCTGATCATCGACACCGCCGGCCGGCTCCAGAACAAGGCCGAACTGATGGCCGAACTGGAGAAGATCGTCCGCGTGCTCGGCAAGCTCGATCCCGAGGCTCCGCACACCGTGCTTCAAACTGTCGACGCAACCACCGGGCAGAACGCCCTCAACCAGGTCGAGATCTTCCGCAACGTGGCGGGGGTGAACGGGCTGGTGATGACCAAGCTCGACGGCACGGCGCGCGGCGGCATCCTCGTGGCGATCGCCGCCAAGCACAAGTTGCCGGTCTACTTCATCGGGGTCGGCGAACAGGTCGACGACCTCGAACCTTTCTCGGCCGGCGATTTTGCCAGGGCCATCGCGGGCGTGGCCTGACCCGCCGCAAGACCCGGAAACGATCCGCGGACAAGGATAGTCATGCAGGAACCGATCTTCGAACGAGACCCCGCCGATCCCAAGCGCCGGCATATGAACCCGTTGCTCAAGCTGGTGCTGGAGCTCGGGCCGCTGATGGTGTTCTTCTTCGCCAATTCGCGCGGCGAGTGGCTGGCGGAGAGCTTCCCCTCGCTCGGCGAACTTGGCGGTCCGCTCTTCATCGCGACCGGCCTGTTCATGGTGGCCACCGCGCTTGCGCTTTCGGTCTCCTGGCTGCTCGTCCGGACCTTGCCGATCATGCCGCTGGTTTCCGGTGTGGTGGTCTTCGTCTTCGGCGCGCTGACGCTCTGGCTGCAGGACGAGACCTTCATCAAGATGAAGCCGACCATCGTGAACACGCTGTTCGGCGCCGTCCTGCTCGGCGGACTGATGTTCGGCAAGTCGCTGCTCGGCTACGTCTTCGACGAGGCCTTCAGCCTCGATGCCGAGGGCTGGCGCAAGCTGACGCTGCGCTGGGGCTTGTTCTTCTTCTTCCTGGCGGTGGCCAACGAGGTCGTCTGGCGGAGCTTCTCCACGGATTTCTGGGTCGCCTTCAAGGTCTGGGGCATCATGCCGATCACGCTCGTCTTCACATTCAGCCAGATGCCGCTCATCATGCGGCATTCGACGGACGACACGTTCGGGAGGAAGGGCTGACAATGGAGTATCTGACGACGCGCGAGGAACTGCGCGCGATCTACAAGGAGCCGGGCGACGCGCCCATCCGCAAGGAGCTGCGCGCGCTCGATGCGCACTCCAGGAACTTCCTGGCAAAGAGCCCCTTCGTGCTGATCGGCTCGTGCGACGGCCAGGGCAATGCCGACGTGACGCCGAAGGGCGACAAGCCGGGGTTCGTGGCGGTGCTGGACGACAACACGATCGCCATCCCCGACCGGCCCGGCAACAACCGGCTCGATACGCTGGAAAACATCCTGCGTGATCCCGCGGTCGGGCTGCTCTTCCTCATCCCGGGCATGAACGAGACGCTGCGCATCAACGGACAGGCCCGCATCACCACGGACGAAGCCTTGCGCACCCGTCTATCCGTCGACGGCAAGCTGCCGGCGACCGTGATCGTGGTAAAAGTGCTCGCCTGCTACATGCATTGCGCAAAGGCGTTCATGCGCTCGGAACTGTGGAAGCCGGAAAGCTGGCCGGCACGCGCGGAGATGCCGACGCTGGGCCAGATTCTCAAGGACCAGCTTGCGCTGCCTCAGCCGGCGCGCGAGACGGATGAGTGGCTGGACGACGCCTACGCCAAAAGTATGTGGTGAGCGCGGCTGGGAACGGCGCCTACCGACCTATCCCGCCGCCAGTGCCTTCTCGATCTGCGGCATCAATTCGCTCTCCACGCTTTCCGGCGTGAACGGGCCGACATGCTTCCACAGGATGGTGCCGTCGCGGCCGACCAGGAACGTCTCCGGCACGCCGTAGACACCCCAGTTGATCGCCGTGCGGCCCTTGGCATCCACCCCGATCGCGTCGTAGGGGCTGCCGAGTTCGCCGAGGAAGCGGCGGGCGTTGGCCGGGTCGTCCTTGTAGTTCAGCCCGACGATGCGGAAGCGGTCATCGCCTGAAAGCTGCATGAGCAGCGGGTGCTCCTGCCGGCAGGGCGCGCACCAGGATGCCCAGACGTTGACCAGCGTCACCTCGCCCTCGAGACCGGCGTTGTTGAGCCCCGGCACGCCGGCGCCTTCGAGCGGCGGCAGGTCCGTCGGCGGCGCGGCCTGGCCGATGAGCGCGGAGGGAATAGTGGAGGTG
>CATMOC010000549.1 GCA_950071955.1 uncultured Mesorhizobium sp.
TCTTCTCGGGCTGCGCCAATCGCGATCCGCGGTTCTGGGAAAACCCGGAGAAATACGACATCACCCGCGACATCGCGGGGATCCATGTCGCCTTCGGTCACGGAACCCACACCTGCATCGGCCAGATGATCGCTCGGCTCGAGGCGGACTGTATCCTCAGGGCATTCGCCGAGAGGGCCGTCACGCTGGAGCCGGCGGGAGAGCCGCGCTACCGAATCATCAACCAGTTGCACACGCTGGACTATTTGCCGCTGAAGGTGACGGCCTGACGCCGGCTCGCGCACCCGCTCAGCGGGGGGTGGTCCTCAGGGCGAGCGGAAGCGCGTACTTCGCCGGTTCGAGCAGGTAGACGTCGGCGCTGCCCAGGAGCGTCGTGCCGGCGGCCTGCCGCTGCGCGCGGTAGGCGGCGATCATCTCCTGGTCGTCTTCGAAGGCGGCCCATCCCTTGCGCCAGACGGTCTCGTCAGGCCAGGCAAAGAGCATGGCGACGGCGGGCATGACCGGCCCACTGACGATGTCGCACACCCCTAGAACCTCGGCGCCCGCCGCCTTCAGGCGCGGCAGGTAGGTCGATCCCAGGAACCCAGCAACGGCGGGGTTTCGGCCGATCGCGGTCTTCTGGATGACCAGCTGATGGAGCCCGGTAATCCTTCGGTCGCGGTCCGCGTCGTTTTCCACGAAGACAGGATTTGGCCGCATGAAGAAGAGGCTGCTTTCCTCGACGAGTTCGGAGCCCGCGTTCGTGTCCGCGCGAACCTGCGCCCATTCCGGATCTGCGTAGAAATTCGCCCATGCGGCTTCGCGCTCGGCGAAATCCTTCCACTCCATGATGTAGCAGTACATGGGCAGCCGGACCCCCGCGACGGCGGCCCAGCGGGCGACGACCCGTACCCCATGCCGCGCGAGCAGAGGCGGGGTCCGGTGCGCCATGCGGTCATGATTGTCGTTCATGCGCCCGCGCTCGATCAGATAGTGCCGCATCTCGTAGATCATGGTTCGTCGCATCCTTCCGAGGTTCGCGCGGAGCGTCGGCAATGCCGGCGGGACCGTATGTCCCTTTCGACAGGGTAGGCCGGCATGCACCTCTCTGCACGATGGCGGCAGTCGTGTCACCAATACGGGTGACAGGTGCAACCTCGCCGGATACTAGCTTCCGTCGCGACCTGCCGGGCCGCGGTGTCGAAGGCCATTCCCACAGGAGAGGGTCATTCTCTCGGAAAGCGCACCTCCCCTCGAACACGACGCCGGCGACCAAAGCGAAGCGCGAACGTCTTCCGGCCATTCGCGCGCGATCTTCTTTCTTGCCGTCGCCTCGTTCGCCGCCGCTGCGACGACGCGCGTCATGGATTCCGTGCTCCCGCAGATCGCTCTCGAGTTCGACGTGTCGATCGGATCGGTGGCATTCGTCGCCACCGCCTATGCCTTCGCCTACGGCGCGTTCCAGATCGTGTTCGGACCGCTCGGGGACCGCTACGGCAAGTACCGGGTCATCCTCATCGCCTGCGTCGGCTCGATGCTGGCCACGCTCGCGTGCGGACTGGCGTCCTCGCTGACCGGCATCGCGGCGGCGCGGCTGTGTTCCGGCATGGTCGCCGCGGCGATCGTTCCGCTCGCCATCGCCTGGGTGGGAGACGTCGTGGCCGATAACGAGCGCCAGGCGGTGCTTGCAAAGTTCATGTCGGGCCAGATACTCGGACTGCTCGCGGGCCAGATCGGCGGAGGTATCTTCGGCGAATATTTCGGCTGGCGCTCGGCCTTCCTCGTCATCGCCGCCATCTACCTCGCGGCGGTCGCGGGCCTTCTCTTCGTTCTCGCCCGCGATCGCGAAGCGACGGCCGCGCATATCCGGGGGAACGGCAGCATCTGGCAGACGCTGGACGTGTTCATGCGCCTGCTGACGCGGCCGGTGGTCCGCTTTGTGCTGTTCCTAGTGACCATCGAGGCATTCGCGATGTTCGGCGCCTTCACCTATGTCGGGGCGAGCCTCAATCTCCGTTACGGCTTCGACTTCGCCACCATCGGGCTCTACCTGGCGACCTACTGCATCGGCGGACTTGCCTATGTCGTCCAGTCGAGGCGGCTTATCCGGATCTTCGGGCCGGGCAGGCTGTCATTTCTCGGCACCGTACTCGTCGCGATCACCTATGCGGCGATCGCCTTCGCGCCGTCGCACAATGTCTATCTCGCGGCCATCCCGCTGATGGGCTTCGGATTCTACATGCTGCACAACACCTTGCAGACCTGCGCGACCCAGATGGCGCCCGATGCGCGCGGTTCCTCGGTCGCCATCTTCGCCACCTTCTACTTTCTGTCGCAGGCGGTCGGCGTCTTTCTGGCGGGACAGGTCATCGACGGTTTTGGGTTCGCGCCGGTCTTCCTGACCGCCGCGGTGCTGCTGTTGTTCCTCGGCATCGTCATGCTGACGAGACTGCCGCCGGAACTGTCGCGCCGCTTCTGACCGCCGGTCCCATCGTTGGGTACAGAGGCGGATCCATCCTCGGTGTAGCGTCTTCCATGGCAACATGGGAACCAGACATTGAATCTGCTTCACGTCGTCATCTGTTCGACCCGACCCGGACGTATCGGTCCGGCCGTGGCGCGCTGGTTCGGGCAGTTCGCGACGGAGAACTCCACCTTCGACGTGCGGCTGGCAGACCTGGCGGACCTCGCGCTGCCGGTCTTCGACGAGCCGAACCATCCCAAGCTCGGCGCCTATGTCCATGATCATACGAAGGCCTGGAGCGCGAGCGTCGCGGCGGCCGACGCCTTCGTCTTCGTCATGCCCGAATACAATGCGGGTCCGTCGCCGGCGTTCGTCAACGCGCTGTGCTATCTCCACAAGGAGTGGCACCACAAGCCCTGCGGCTTCGTCAGCTATGGCGGCGTGTCCGGCGGGCTTCGTGCCGTCCAGCTCTGCAAGCAGATCGTGACCACCCTCAAGCTGGTTCCGCTCATCGAGGGCGTGCCGATACCGACGGTCGCCGAGAGGCTGGACGCGGAGGGCCGTTTCCAGATCGAGGCGGTCTCAGGTCGCTATCGTGTAACCGCATAGTCGGAAAGA
>CATMOC010000550.1 GCA_950071955.1 uncultured Mesorhizobium sp.
CTTCATCCTCCATTCCGGCATGGCGCCAGTGCAGCAGGGAGACGGACTGGAGGCCGCTTACGAACGGCAGCGCGAATGCCTGGCGCGGGCCGGCGACATCGCGCGCCGGCTCGACCTCGTGATCTGCGTGGAGACGCTGTTCGCCGGCTTCGACGGTCGGGCGCATGCCTCGTCTCCGAGGCGGCTTGCCGCGGAACTCGCCGCCATCAACCATTCGAACGTGATGGCGACGATCGACTTCAGCCATTCCTACCTGAAGCTCGACTATGACGGCCGGCGTGGCGATTTCCTCGACGAGATCAAGGCCCTTGCACCATGGGGTCGCCACCTGCACGTTCACGACAGCTTCGGACGGCAGGACGACATCTGGATGTACACGGACGGCGAGCGGATCGCCTATGGCCACGGCGATCTCCATTTGCCGGTCGGCTGGGGCGACATTCCCTGGGAGACGATCATCGCCGAATGCGAATTCCCGGAAGGCGTGCTGTTCAACATCGAACTCGAGGCGCGCCACTGGTATGCCGCGCAGGAGACGGTGGACGCGACCAAGTCGCTCGCTGAACGGGCGAGGACGCTCAAGACGGCACGGGCGGCCTGACCGATGCTGCAGCGCACCGTCCGGTTCGTCCACCTGACCGATATCCACGTCTCGCCCCCGCCGGCGGGCGGGACGTCGAAAGACGACGAACCGGTTGCGCGGCTGGACACGGCGCTCGAGATGATCCGCGGGATCGACCCCGCACCCGATTTCGCCATCGTCAGCGGCGACATTACCGACAAGGGCGACGAGGAAAGCTACCGGATCGTGAGGCGGAGGCTGGACGCGCTTGCGATGCCGGTCGTCCATGCGCTGGGCAACCATGACAGCCGCCCGGGCTTCTACGCCGGAATGCTCGACCGGACGCAGGATGCCCAAGCGCAGTACTGCCACGAGCGGAGCATCGCGGGCGTGCACGTCATCGTTCTCGACACCAGCGTGCCCGGCCGCACCAGCGGCGAAGTCGGCGAGGCCCAGTTCGACTTTCTCGAGGCAGCACTTCGCCGGGAGCCGGACCGGCCGAAGATCGTCGTCATGCACCATGCGCCGCGCATCGACGAGGAGTCGCCCTTCGCGTGGGAGAGCCTGAGCGTGGCGGAGACGGAGCGGTTTCGCCAGATCGTGGGCGGCGGCAACGTCGCCGGCATCCTGACGGGCCACATCCATCACGACCGCGTGTCGAACTGGCATGGCGTTTCGGTCATCGTCGGCATGGGCCTGCAGGCCTTCATCGATCCGCTCTACCGCAAGGGCCTGCGCATCCTTTCGGGCGCATCCTTCGGGCTCTGCACGCTGCGGCCGTCGGGGCTCACCGTCTCCTTCGTCCCGCTCGCCTGCGACCGGCGGCCGCTGGGTTTCCTGGACGAGGACAAGGTCCGCTCGCTGAAATAGTCCCGCACAAGCGACTTGCCTTTGCGAAAGTTTCGCGCGGGCCGGTCCCGCCGCATGGCTTCTTGCTATCCGCACGAAGGAACCCCTTGCCTCTTGTCCGCGCTATCGGAAGGTGAAGAATGGCGCGATCGCCCGACGCAGCGGCATCAACCCGCGCGGGCGCTCTGGGGAGAGAGACGAGACATGGCCGAAACCGCTCCGCTTCGCCTCAACGTTCCGGAACCCGAGGTCAGGCCCGGCGGCAAGCCGGATTTCTCCAACGTCAAGATACCCAAGGCCGGTTCGGTCGACCGACCGCCGGTCGACGTCGCGCCGGAAGCCATCCGCGACATGGCCTATTCGATCATCCGGGTGCTGAACCGCAAGGGCGAGGCCGTTGGTCCGTGGGCAGGCACGCTGAGCCCGGAGGAGGCGCTTTCGGGCCTACGCGACATGATGCGCGTGCGCGCCTTCGACCGGCGAATGCTGATGGCGCAGCGCCAGGGCAAGACGTCGTTCTACATGCAGTGCCTGGGCGAGGAGGCGATCGCCTGCGCCTTTCGCAAAGCCATGGAAGACGGCGACATGAATTTCCCGACCTATCGCCAGCAGGGGCTGCTGATCGCCGGCGGCTACCCGATGGTCGACATGATGAACCAGATCTATTCCAACACGCACGACCCGATCAAAGGGCGGCAGCTGCCGGTGATGTACTCGTCGAAGAAGCACGGCTTCTTCACGATCTCCGGCAACCTCGCTACCCAGTTCGTGCAGGCGGTGGGCTGGGCGATGGCCTCGGCGATCATGCACGACACCAGGATCGCGGCGGCGTGGATCGGCGACGGTTCGACCGCCGAGAGCGATTTTCACGCCGGTCTGGTCTTCGCCTCGACCTACAAGGCGCCGGTGGTGCTCAACATCGTCAACAACCAGTGGGCCATCTCGACCTTCCAGGGCATCGCGCGCGGCGGATCGGGCACCTTCGCCGCCCGGGGTCACGGGTTCGGCATCCCCTCGCTCAGGGTCGACGGCAACGACTATCTCGCGGTCCACGCCGTGGCGAAGTGGGCGACCGAGCGGGCGCGCAAGAACCTCGGGCCGGTTCTGGTTGAATACGTCACCTACCGCGCCGCCGCGCACTCGACCTCGGACGACCCCTCGGCCTACCGGCCGAAGGAAGAGAGCGACGCCTGGCCGCTGGGCGATCCCGTCGAGCGGCTGAAGAACCATCTGGTCGCGGTCGGCGCCTGGTCGCCCGAGCGCCACAAGCAGGCCGAGGCCGAGATCGACGCAGAGGTGCTCGCTGCTCAGAAGGAGGCCGAATCCTTCGGCACGCTGCATTCCGGCCCCAAGGCCTCGCCGCGCGACATTTTCGAGGACGTCTACGACGTCATGACGCCGAACCTGCGACGGCAGCGGCAGGAGGCGGGGTACTGACATGCCGCGCATGACGATGATCGAGGCGATCCGCGACGCCCATGTGGTGGCGATGGAGCGCGACCGGAACGTGGTGGTGTTCGGCGAGGACGTCGGCTATTTCGGCGGCGTCTTCCGCTGCACGCAGGGGCTACAGGAGAAGTTCGGCAAGGACCGCTGCTTCGACAGCCCGATCAACGAGGCCGGCATCGTCG
>CATMOC010000551.1 GCA_950071955.1 uncultured Mesorhizobium sp.
CCGGGGGTCGGGTTGGTGAGCACCACGATATAGGGCAGCCCCGCTTCCTTCAGCCGGTCGACGGCCACGGTTGTGCGCGGCAGTTGCATCAGCGACAGGATGCCTTCCTGCATGCGCGCGCCGCCGGAGGCCGCGAACAGGATCAGCGGCAGCCGTCGTTGCAGCGCCGTCTCGAAGGCGCGGATGATGGCCTCTCCGGCGGCCATGCCGAGCGAGCCGCCCATGAAGGCGAAGTCCTGCGCGGTGACCATGACCTCGAGCCCGTCGATCGTGCCGACGGCGTTGAGGATGGCATCTTCCATGCCGGTCTTGTTGCGCGCGTCGCGCAGCCGGTCGGTGTAGCGCTTCTCGTCACGGAACTTCAGCGGATCGACCGGCACCTTCGGATTGTCGAGGAGTTCGTACTTACCCTCGTCGAAGAAGTGACGCAGCCGGTCCTTGGTCGCAATGCGCATGTGATGACCGGACGCGGGAATCACCCACTGGTTCTCCTCCAGGTCCTTGTGGAAGACCATCTCGCCGGTCTCCGGACACTTGATCCAGAGGTTCTCGGGCATCTCGCGGCGCCCGAGCATCGAGTTGATTTTCGGTCGGACGTAGTTGGTGATCCAGTTCATCGGGTCGGCTCCCTTCGCTTCCGCCGGGAAAATCGTTCTGAGCGTTAGATGGGACAGCTACCCGGCCGCAGCAAGGCGTGCCCGGCGTACGCCCTGCGCGAGTCCACTGACCAGCGTGGCGACCGCCTCGGCCGGATCGGCCGTCTTCTCGCCTTTCGGGCCGAGCACGTTGGCCACCGCGTTGACGATCGCGGTGCCGACCACCACCCCGTCGGCCGAGGCGCCGATGGCGCGGGCCTGCTCGGCGGTCTTCACGCCGAATCCAACGCAGACCGGCAGATCGGTGTGACCCTTGATGCGGCGGACCGCCTCGCCGACCTTGCCGGTGTCGGCAAGAGCCGAACCGGTGATGCCGGTCATGGAGACGTAGTAGACGAAGCCCGACGTGTTCTCGAGCACCTTCGGCAGGCGCCTGTCGTCTGTGGTGGGCGTCGCGAGGCGGATGAAGTTGATTCCTGCCTTCACCGCGGGGATGCAGAGTTCCTCGTCCATCTCGGGCGGCAGGTCGACGACGATCAGCCCGTCGATGCCGGAGGCATTGGCATCCGCCAGGAAACGGTCGACGCCGTAGATGTAGATCGGGTTGTAGTAGCCCATCAGGACGATCGGCGTCTCGTCGTCACCCTTGCGGAATTCGGCCGCCATGCGAAGCGTCTTTGCAAGCGTCTGTCCCGCCTTCAGCGCGCGCAGGCCGGCCGCCTGGATCGCGGGGCCGTCGGCCATCGGATCGGAAAACGGCATGCCGAGCTCGATGACGTCGCTGCCGGCCTTCGGCAACGCCTTCATGATCGAAAGGGAGGTGTCGTAGTCGGGATCGCCGCCCATGAAATAGGTGACGAGAGCGGGGCGGCCTTCGGCCTTGAGCTTTGCCATGCGGCGGTCGATGCGGGTGTCGGTCATGCGGTTTGCTACTCGTTCCTCAAGGCTCGGTGGGCTCTTCCGCTCGCTGGTCGAGAACGCGAAGGATCTCGATCTCCTCTTCGGCGACCCGGTAGATAACCGAAAACGGCGTGCGTGGAATGGGAAATCGACACACGCCGTTCGCGGCAGGATGGCCGATATATGGGTTGGAGAGGATGTTGGCCATAGTCCGGCGGTACTGCCGGCGCGCCCGATCGGCGCCTTCGCGGAAGACGGAATCGTAGTAGGTACGAAACCAGACAAGATCGCGCCGGGCACGAGAAAGGAAGCGAAGCTTCACCGCTCCTTCGGTGGAAGGAAGATATCGGGTTCGGGAGGAGGCAACTCACCCTCCGCGCCCCAACTGTCGATCCAGCGCTCCATCGCCTCCTGTGAGATGAACACGCCTTCGTCGGCTTCCCTCACGGCTTCTGCGAGTTCCCTGCGCAGCCATGCCTGCCGGTCGAGGAACTCACGAATGGCTTCTTCGGCGACGTCCGCTTCCGGCACTTCGCGCAGCCGTGCCTCGTTTTCCAGGCTCTGGCGAAGCTTGTCTTCCAGATGCAGCGAAAGCGGTTCTTCACCCATGACGGGCCTCCTTCATCACGGGTGATGATAGCATGTCCACCGCCAGGTTTCACCGGGAGAACAGCGCGGGCCGGCCCGGCCCCTCCCCTACAGTTCCACTCCGAGTAGCTTGCCCACGGTGAAGATATCCTTGTCGCCGCGTCCGCACAGGTTCATCACGATGATCTGGTCCTTGTCCATCGTCGGCGCGCGCTTGATGACTTCAGCAAGCGCATGAGCGGGTTCGAGCGCGGGGATGATGCCTTCGAGCTTCGTCAAAAGCTGGAAGGCTTCCAGCGCCTCGGTATCCATGATCGGCACGTATTCGACGCGGCCGGTCTCCTTCAGCCAGGAATGCTCCGGGCCGATGCCGGGATAGTCGAGCCCGGCCGAGATCGAATGGCCGTCCTTGATCTGGCCGTCGGAATTCTGCAGCAGGTAGGTGCGGTTGCCGTGCAGCACGCCGGGCGAACCGGCTGTCAGCGAAGCGCAGTGCTCCTCGCCCTGCAAGCCCTTGCCACCGGCCTCGACGCCGACGATGCGCACGTCGCTGTCGTCGAGGAAGGGATGGAACAGGCCGATGGCGTTGGAGCCGCCGCCGACGGCCGCCACCAGCATGTCGGGCAGCCGGCCTTCCGCCGCCAGCATCTGCTCCTTCGCCTCGCGGCCAATGACGGACTGGAACTCGCGGACCAGCTCCGGATAGGGGTGCGGGCCGGCGGCGGTGCCGATGATGTAGTAGGTATCCTCGACATTGGTCACCCAGTCGCGCAGCGCCTCGTTCATGGCGTCCTTCAGCGTGCCGTGGCCGGACCTGACGGGCCGCACCTCGGCGCCGAGCAGCTTCATGCGGAAGACGTTCGGCTTCTGGCGCTCGACATCGGTCGCGCCCATGAAGACCGTGCAGGGAAGGCCGAAGCGCGCGCAG
>CATMOC010000552.1 GCA_950071955.1 uncultured Mesorhizobium sp.
AACGTCGCCTTCCATCGCGTGATTGAAGGCTTCATGGCGCAGACCGGCGACGTCGAGTTCGGCGACATCAACGACGGCTTCAATGCACGGCGCGCCGGCACCGGCGGTTCCAGCTTGCCGGATCTGCCGGCGGAGTTCTCCGAGGAGCATTTCGTCCGCGGTACGGTCGGCATGGCGCGCGCGCAGGACCCGGACTCAGCGAACTCGCAGTTCTTCATCATGTTCGCGCCCGCGCCCAACCTCGACAATTCCTACACGATCGTCGGCGAGGTTGAGGAAGGCATGGAGCATGTCGACAAGATCAAGAAGGGCGATCCCGCACTGAACGGCGTGGTCTCCGCGCCCGACCGCATCATCGACGCGCGCATCGCGGCGGATCAATAGGGCGGTCATAACCGCTCGCGCACAAGCATCATCGAAAGGAACAATGCAAATGGCGGAAATAAAAGATCCGGAAAACACGATTCTGATGGAGACGACGAAGGGCAACGTCACCATCGAGCTTTTCCCGGACCTCGCTCCCGGCCATGTCGGCCGCATCAAGGAACTGGCGCGCGAGGGCGCCTATGACGGCGTGGTCTTCCACCGCGTTATTGACGGCTTCATGGCGCAGACCGGTGACGTCAAGTTCGGCAAGTCGGGCGGATCATCCTTCAACCCGGGCCGTGCCGGCATGGGCGGCTCGGACAAGCCGGACCTGAAGGCCGAGTTCTCCAACATGAACCACGCGCGCGGCACCTGCTCCATGGCCCGTTCGCAGAACCCGAACTCCGCCAATTCGCAGTTCTTCATCTGCTTCGACGACGCGGGTTTCCTCAACCGCCAGTACACGGTCTGGGGCCAGGTGATCGAAGGCATGGAAAACGTCGACAAGATCAAGCGCGGCGAACCCGTGCAGGATCCCGACAAGATCGTGTCCATGAAGGTCGCCGCGGACGCGAAGTGATGCGTGGGACGGCGATCGCGCTCCTTGCGGGACTGCTTGCGGGGGCGACCTCTCCGGCGCTCGCGACGGGTGAGATCGTCTGTTCTGCCGAAGACGTCTCGGTCGACCTGCTGGTCGGCCGCCTCGACGTTCTCTCGGTCGTGCGCGCCGTCGTGACGATCGGCGACGAGACCTGGTCGACCGAGCCGGATATCGTCCCCGGCACGCCGATTGCCGTGGGACAGGCGTTCGAGGCCGACGGCGTGCTGCTCGTCGACTTGACCGACGATGCCGTCAACGAGGTGCTGAGCCGTCTACGGGCCTTCTCCGCCACGGAAGGGGACAGTTCAGTGACCGGCGGCGTCTTCATGTTCAAGGACAAAGGCGCTTTCGTCGTCGACTGCTCCGAACGGGGATGAAGGTAAATCTCTTCGATTTCGACCTGCCTGACGAGCGCATCGCGCTGCGTCCGGCCCTTCCGCGCGATGCGGCACGGCTGCTCGTCGTGCGGCCGGGTGAGGGTCTGCACGACGCGACGGTGACGGACCTGCCGTCCCTGCTGCGGCCGGGCGACGCCCTGGTCTTCAACGACACCAAAGTCATTCCTGCGCAGCTGCGCGGGCTCCGGCGCCGCGGCGAGGCGGTGGCGCAGGTCGACGCCACCTTGCACATGCGTGTTTCGCCAAGCCGCTGGAAAGCGTTCCTCAGGCCGGGCAAGCGCGTGGCGGCGGACGACCGCATCAGTTTCGGCCACGGCGGCAATGCCTGCCTGGTCGGCTCGCTCGACGCGACCGTGATCGAAAAGGGCGAGGCGGGCGAGGCACTGCTCGCCTTCGACCTTTCCGGTCCCGTTCTCGACGAGGCGCTGCATGCCGTGGGGCACATCCCGCTGCCGCCCTACATCGCCTCGAAACGACCGGACGACGAACGCGACCGGACCGACTACCAGACGATCTACGCGCGCGAGGAAGGGGCGGTCGCGGCTCCCACCGCGGGGCTTCATTTCACGCCTGCGCTCTTCGACGCGCTCGACGCGCGCGGCGTCGAGAGGCATTTTGTGACGCTTCATGTCGGCGCCGGCACCTTTTTGCCGGTGAAGGCGCAGGACACGTCCGGCCACCGCATGCATGCCGAGATCGGTCACGTGAGCGCGGAGACCGCCGACGCGCTCAACGCCGTTCGCGCGCGGGGCGGCCGGGTCGTCTGCGTTGGAACCACCTCGCTCAGGGTCCTGGAAAGCGCGGCAGACGAGGAAGGCCAACTTTCGGCCTGGTCGGGCGCGACCGACATCTTCATCACGCCCGGCTATCGTTTTCGCGCCGTCGACGTCCTGATGACCAACTTCCACCTGCCGCGCTCGACGCTGTTCATGCTCGTCTCGGCCTTTTCCGGCTTGGAGACGATGCGCGAGGCCTACCGCCACGCGATCGACAGCGGCTACCGGTTCTATTCGTATGGCGACGCCTCTCTACTCTTCCGCGAACCGGAGTGACATCCATGGACGAGGACCTCGAGCGCATGGACCGCGACGCGCTGCTTGTGGAGGCGAGGAAGCTGCGCAACGCGATCCGCGCCCACTGCGACGCCACCAGTCACGACCTGTGCTGGCATCACTCGGACATGTGGGCGCTGTTGCCTGAACGGCTCGACCCCGCTATCGCGGTGCCGCCCTTGTCGAAGTTCATGCGAGGCTGCATCTGCTACCGGCAGTCGCTCGACGAACAGGCGTCGGACGCGCCCGTTCACGACGAAGAGTTCGATGGCTGACCAGTTCTCCTTCCGCCTTCTCGCCAGCGACGGCCACGCCCGCCGCGGCGAGATCGCCATGCCGCGCGGAACGATCCGCACGCCCGCCTTCATGCCAGTCGGCACCGGCGGCACGGTCAAAGCCATGTATATGGACCAGGTACGGGCGTTGGGCGCGGACATCATCCTGGGCAACACCTACCACCTGATGCTGCGTCCGGGGGCGGAGCGGGTGGCGAAGCTGGGCGGGCTCCACCGCTTCATGAACTGGGATCGCCCGATCCTGACCGACAGCGGCGGCTACCAAGTGATGAGCCTGTCCGATCTCAAC
>CATMOC010000553.1 GCA_950071955.1 uncultured Mesorhizobium sp.
AAGATCATGAACGGCAGCCAGACGTAGAGGAAGACGAGGAACGTGCCCGTGTAGCTGAAGGACAGCGAGCTGCCGCCGACGATCGGCAGCGACAGCCAGGCCTCGAGCAGCCAGGCGAGGTGCAGCTTCGTAAGCAGCCAGGTGAGAATGCCCTCCTTGGCCAAGATCAGCTTCCAGGCATAGACCTTGACGAGATAACTCGACCACAGCGGCAGCATCACCGCCAGGTAGAAGAACGCCTTCCATTTTCCGCGCGCGTATCGCGCTGCGAAGTAGGCGATCGGAAACGCGACGACCGCCGCTGCGAGCGTCACCGTCGCGGCCATCCCGACGGTCCGGAAGATGATGTCGAGGTTCTGGGGGCGGAACAGTTCGCCATAGGTCTTGAGCGTGAACTCGTAGCGGATCATTCCCGAGAATTCGTCGATCGAGAAGAAACTCTGCGCGAGCAGCGCGAACAGCGACCCGAGATAGACGATGCCCAGCCACAGCACCGGCGGCGTCAGCATCAGAAAGAGAAGCAGCCCCGGATGCCGCCAGAACGTATCCGACAAGGCGCCGAACGCCCCGCCCCGTCCCGGCAGGACGGCGGGGTTGTGCCTCGAACCGGAGGATAGGACGGCGTCGCTCACCCCTCGCCCTCCATCACGTGCAGATGCTCGCGGTTGAAGGTGAGCACGACCGCTTCGCCTTCGGTCGGCAGCCTGGCGCCGGCGGGCACGATGGCGTGGAGGCGCAGGCCTTCGGCGTCGAGGGCGATGCGGGTGGCGGCGCCGAGATAGTTCTTCGCCACTACCCGTGCCCGCACGCCGTCGCCGGAGGCGGCGAGCTGGATTCGGATGGCTTCGGGCCTGAGGCTGCCCCAGGCCTTCCGGCCGTCGTAGCGCTGCACGAACTCTGGCGGCAGCACGTTGGAAGACCCGACGAAATCGGCCACGAAACGCGAGGCCGGGCGCTGGTAGATGTCTTCCGGCGAGCCGACCTGCATGACGCGGCCGTCGTTGAAGACGGCGACCCGGTCGGCCATGGACAGCGCCTCGCCCTGGTCGTGGGTGACGAAGATGAAGGTGATGCTGAGCTGGCGCTGCAAGGTCTTCAGCTCTTCCTGCATCTGTTCGCGCAGCTTCAGGTCGAGCGCGCCGAGCGGCTCGTCGAGCAGGAGCACCTTGGGCCGGTTGACGAGTGCACGGGCGAGCGCGACGCGCTGCCGCTGGCCGCCGGAGAGCTGGCCCGGGCGGCGCTGGCCATAGCCGGGAAGCTGCACCAGCGCCAGCGCCTCCTCCGCCGCCTTCATGCGCTCGGCCTTCGCCACGCCGCGCACCGTCAGCCCGTAGGCGACGTTGTCGACGACGTTGAGATGCGGGAACAGCGCGTAGTCCTGGAACACTGTGTTGACGTTGCGCCGGTACGGCGGCACGCCTTCCGCGGTCTCGCCGAAAATCTCGATGTGCCCGGCGGTCGGCTGCTCGAAGCCGGCGATGAGGCGCAGGCACGTGGTCTTGCCGGAGCCCGAGGGACCCAGCATCGCGAAGAACTCGCCGGCCGCGACGTCGAGATCGACCCGGTCCACGGCGCGCACGGGGCCGTAGTGGCGCGAGACGGACTGGAAGGAGACGGCTGTGGTCATGGGTTGGGATCGAGCCTGGTGCAGAATCACCCCTCATCCGTCTCGGCGCTTCGCGCCGAGCCACCTTCTCCCACAAGGGGAGAAGGTCGGCGCCCTTCCTTCTCCCCTTGTGGGAGAAGGTGGCCTCGCGAAGCGAGGTCGGATGAGGGGTAGCTTCGCTGGCCCGACCGTCTCCTCAGCGCCCGCCGATCACGCCGACATAGTCCGAGACCCAGCGGTAGTAGGGCACGCATTGGTCGTTCTGGCTGGCGCATTTCGAGGTCGGGGTGGTCCAGAAGCGGACCTGGTCGAAATTGTCCATGCCGTTGGCCGTGCAGCCTTCCGCCGTCTGCATGCCGGAGCCGTCGGTGCAGGCAGCCGGCACCGAGGGGTTGGCGCCGAACCAGACGGCCAGGTCGCTCTGCAGGTTGGACGACAGCGTGTGTTCCATCCACTTGTAGGCGCAGTTGGGATTCTCGGCGTCGGCATGCATCATGGTCGTGTCGGCCCACCCCGTGACGCCCTCCTTCGGGAACACGGAGGCGACCGGCTGGTTGTCGGCCTTCAGGAGGTTGACCTGGAACGGCCAGGAGCCCGACGCCACCACGCCCTCGTTCTTGAAGTCGTCGATCTGGATGAAGGCGTCGTGCCAGTAGCGGCCGACCAGTTGGCGCTGCTGGCGCAGAAGCTCCAGCGCCGCCTTGTACTGGTCCTCGTTGAGTTCGTAGGGGCTCTTGATGCCGAGGTCCGGCTTGTGCGTCATCAGGTAGAGCGCGGCATCGGCGACGTGGATCGGCCCATCATAGGCCTGCACGCGGCCCTTGTTGGACTTGCCGTCGCCCAGCGTCATCTCCTCGAAGACGACGTTCCAGGAGTCCGGCGCCTCCTTGAAGACCTCGGTGTTGTACATGAGTACGTTCGGGCCCCACATGTAGGGCACGCCGTAGTGGGTGCCGTCGACCGTGTGCCAGGGCGCGTCCTTCAGCCGGTCGTCGACCGTCGACCAGCTCGGGATCAGGTCCACGTTGACCGGCTGGACGCGCTTGCCGGCGACGAGGCGCAGCGAGGCGTCGCCGCTGGCCGTCACGAGATCGAACCCGCCCTCGTTCATCAGCGCCACCATCTCGTCCGACGTGTTGGCGGTCTTGACGTTGACCTTGCAGCCGCTCGCCTCCTCGAACTTGGTCACCCAGTCGAAGGCCTTGTCGGTCTCGCCGCGCTCGATGTAGCCCGGCCAGGCGACGATGTTGACCTGGCCCTCGCTTTCGCCGACTTCGGTCATCTGGGCCAGCGCCTGGCCCGAGACGGACAGCGCGAGCGCGAGCGCAGTGCAGGAATGCAGAAGCTTCTTCGTCATGACTGATCTCCCGTTGAAAGGGCCCGCTCTC
>CATMOC010000554.1 GCA_950071955.1 uncultured Mesorhizobium sp.
TTCGAGGCGATGAAGCTGCGGATGCTCAACGGCGCGCATTCGACGCTCGCCTATGCCGGATATCTCGCGGGGCACACGTTCGTGCGCGACTGCATGAAGGATGCCGACCTCGTCGCGGTCATCGAACGCCACATGGAGGCGGCGGCAAGGACGCTCGATCCGGTGCCCGGCATCGACCTTGCGGACTATGCGCGCGATCTCAGGGAGCGCTTCGCCAACCCCGCCATCGCGCACCAGACCTACCAGATCGCCATGGACGGGACGCAGAAGCTGCCGCAGCGGCTGCTCGAGCCGGCCCTGATTGCGCTCGACCGTGGCCTGCCGATCGATGCCTACGCCTTCTCCGTTGCCGCCTGGATGCGCTATGCGACGGGCATCAACGAAGGCGGCGAGACCTATCTTCTGCGCGACCCGCGCGAGGCAGAGATCGCCGAGCGGGTCGGGGAGGCGAATGGCGATGCGGCAGCGCTCGTGGAAAGACTGCTCGCTCTTCCCGGGCTGTTCCCCGAGAGGCTCGCCGGCTCCACCGAATGGCGGGAGGCCGTCACCGCGAGGCTGGCGAGAATGCTCACCCAAGGCATGCGCGCCGCGATCGCGGCGGAAGCGGCTGCCATTCGTGGCTAGCGCCACGCCGTCTGCCCAACGTCGCACGGGCTCTGGCCTTCATGGTCCTGTCATGAAAAGATGCTCGTTCGAAGGGCTCGTTGCGCGGAGCGAGGCGCGTGCCGTCCTGCCCGGCGAGAGCGTTTGATTGACTCTTGTATAAGACACAAGATACGAATTTCGCAGCACTGAGACAGTCGGCCAGACGGCCGAAAGCCCCGATGCACCCAGGGAGGAAGACATGAAATCCATTTACCTGCTTTCCGGAGCAGCCTTCGCCGCCATGCTTTCGGCCGCGCCGGCCTCGGCCGCCGAGTTGCGTTTCGCCTGCTACCAGGACGGCGTCGAGTGCGATGCGTGGTCCGAGGCGTTCAAGGACTTCGAAGCCGCGAATTCCGGTACGACGGTCGTGGTCGACGTGGTGCCCTACAAGTCCATCGTGGAAGGCCTGCCGCTTCAGCTCGCCTCCGGAGAGGGCCCCGATCTCGCCCGCGTCACCGATCTCGGCGGTCTCGCCAAGTACATGCTCGATGTGACGCCCTACGTGTCCGATGCGGCCAAGATCGAGGAGCAGTACGGCCGCACGCTCGCCTGGACCCGTGTGAACTCGCCCGACGACAAGGGCATCTACGCGATCATGGACCAGCAGACCGCGACCGGTCCCTTCATCAACACCACTCTGTTCGAGCAGGCCGGCGTGGCGATCCCAGCCAAGGGCGCGACCTACGAGGACTGGGCAAAGGCTGCCAAGGAAGTGGCCGAGAAGACGCAGACCCCATACGCCGTCGCCATGGACCGCACCGGCCACCGCTATGCCGGCCCGGCGATCTCCTACGGCGCGAAGTATTTCGACGCCGAGGGCAACCCGATCACGGTCGACGACGGGTTCCGCGCCTGGTCGGAGCAGTTCGTCGCGTGGAACAATGACGGCACCGTGGCCAAGGACGTCTGGGCCGGCGCCGGTGGCGCGACCTACCAGGACGCGGCCAAGGAGTTCACCAACGGCTCGCTGGTCATGTACATCTCCGGCTCGTGGCAGATCGGCCGCTTCGGCCGCGACATCGGCGACGCCTTCGACTGGCAGGCGGTGCCCGCCCCCTGCGGCCCCGGCGGCTGCACCGGCATCCCGGGCGGCGCGGCGATCGCAGCCTTCAAGCACACCAAGGCGCCGGAAGAGGTCGGCAAGCTCCTCGAGTTCATCTCGCGCGAGGACGTGCAGGCCAAAGTGCTGGCCAAGACCAAGAACATCCCGGCCAACCAGGCGCTGCAGGTGAAGGGCATCGAGTACGAGAACGCCACCGACGCGGAGAAAGCGGCGCTGACCACCTTCGCCAGCGCGCTCGCCGACTTCTCGCCGGTCGCCTTCCAGTTCCAGGGCTACAAGAACAACCGCGCCATCATGAACGCGACCGTGACCCGCATCACCCAGGCGATCGTCGGCGAATCCACGCTCGACGAGGCGCTGGAACGCATCGACACGGACGTCAAGGAAGCGGTCGCGGCGGCGAAGTAACCACCCGCCGACGAAACGTCCGCGCTGCCCCTCATCCGGCCCTTCGGGCCAACTTCTTCCCGCGGGCGGGGAGAAGGGAAGAGGTGGCGCCGGCATAGCATCCTTCTCCCCGCGCTCGGGGAGAAGCTCCCGGCAAACGTGGAGCCAGGCAGATGGGACGGCCATGTTCACACCGGTGACGACCGCAGCCTCGTTCGTCTACCGCTCGGCGTTCGAGCTCTTCGAGCGCCCGATGCTGGCGATCCAGAGGATGACCGGGGCGCAGAGGATCGCCTGGGTCTTCCTGTTCCCCAACCTTCTGATCTTCGGCCTCTTCACCTTCCTGCCGATCTTCCTGAACTTCTTCTACGCCACGACGGGCAGCGACCGCATCCTGCTCGCCGACCGGCCCTATGTGGGGATGGAGAACTTCCAGTCGCTGCTGGCCTGCGAGAGCTATCTCGACCCCAACAGTTGCGCCCGCGACATCTTCTGGCGCGCGGTCCACAACACCGGCTGGTTCGTGATCCTTCAGGTCGGCTTCATGATCCTGTTCTCGCTGGTCACTGCGCTGGTGCTCAACCGTGACATCCCGCTGCGCGGCTTCTTCCGCTCGGTGTTCTTCTATCCCGTGCTGCTCTCGCCGGTCGTGGTTGCGCTGATCTGGAAATGGATCCTGCAGCGCTACGGCGTGCTGAACGCAACCCTGGAAGGCTGGGAACTTCCCGTCGTCAACTGGCTGGTGGAAGCCGACTGGGCCTTCTTCTGGATCGTCTTCGTGTCGATCTGGGCGCACATGGGCTTCTACACGCTGATCCTGCTCGCCGGATTGCAGGCGATCCCCTCCGACGTCTACGAGGCGGCGGAGATGGACGGCGCCTCGAAGTGGCGGG
>CATMOC010000555.1 GCA_950071955.1 uncultured Mesorhizobium sp.
ACGGCGAGCCGGGCCATATCCACCATCGTCGTGCTCGGGCATCAGGCGGAGCGGGTCTCGAAAACGCTGGAAGGCCTCCAGGTCGAAACCATCGAGAACCCCGATTTCGCATCCGGCCTTTCCTCTTCGCTGAAAGCCGGCATCCGCTCCGTCCCGGCCGGCGCCCATGGCGCACTCGTCGTGCTCGGGGACATGCCGGAGGTGACCACCGCCGACCTCGACCGCATGATCGCGGCCTTCGAGAAATCCGGCGGAACGTCGATCGTCCGCGCCACGCATGATGGCAAGCGCGGCAACCCCGTCATCCTGCCGCGCAGCCTCTTCCCCTTCGTCGAAGGTTTGGAGGGCGACACGGGCGCCCGCCACATCGTGGAGGGCGGCGCAACCGACGTCGTCGATGTCGAGATCGGCAAGGGCGCTTCGGTCGACGTCGACACGCCCGAAGCGATGCGCGACGCCGGCGGCGTTCTCCAGGACTGACCTTGCCTTGACCACCGCGCGGCGTCTATTCAGCGGCGCATGATGTTTCTTCGGACCCTCATGCGCGCTGCGGCCTTCAGCCTCGTCATGGCCTCTTTCGCCGCTTCGGCGGCCGAGTTCCGGCTGAAACCGTTCAAGGACGATCTCTTCGCCTATCCGACCCTTTTGTCCTCCTCCGACAATGGCGCATACCGGGTGGTGGATTATCGCGAGATGCGTGACATCAACCAGCGCGACGAGATCCCCGAGCGCCGGGCACACGGCCGCTACGTCTCGCTCGGCGTGCGGCGCCAGCAGCAGGACCTGTCGCTCGAAGGCATTGGGCACGTTGCCGTCGGCACGACATCCGGCGCGAGGATCATCACCGTCTACCTGCACGGTCATGGCGGCAGCCGCAAACAGGGCGTCGACGACTTCACCTTCGGCGGCAATTTCAACCGCATCAAGAACCTGATGGCGGACAATGGCGGGCTCTATCTCTCCCCGGATTTCCCCGACTTCGCCGAGGCCGGCGCCGACGCGGTGGCGCGACTGATCGGCCACTATGCGGAGCGCTCGCCCGGAGCGCCGGTCTTCGTCGCCTGCGGATCGATGGGCGGCGCGCTCTGCTACCAACTGGCCGACGACCCCCGGATCGTGCCGCGCCTCGGCGGCCTGCTTCTGCTGGGCTCGATGTGGAACGACGGTTTCGTCAAGAGCGCCGCCTTCAAGGCGGGCGTGCCTCTCTTCCTGGGACAGGGCAGCCGCGACACCGTGTTCCCGGTCGAAAGCCAGGAAGCCTTCTTCCGCTCCGTCCTCGCCGCCGCGCCGAATTATCCCGTGCGCATGGTGCGCTTCGAGACCGGCACACACGGCACCCCGATCCGTATGACCGACTGGCGCGAGACGCTCAACTGGATGCTGTCGGCCCGCTGAACCACTTCGAGGAATGCTGACGATGACCGGCCACATCGACCCCACGCGCGAAAAGTTCGGCGAGTTCCGCGGTCTTGCGGAGGAAGGTCCGATCCACATGCTCAACCTCGTTCGCCTGCGCGACGAGGCGGTCTATCCGGACGGGCGCAAGGCGACTGGCGCCGAGGCCTATGCAGCCTATGGTCGCGAGAGCGGCCCGGTCTTCCGCCGCGTCGGCGGCCGTATCGCCTGGGCCGGCGACTTCCGGCTGATGCTGATCGGACCCGAAGACGAGACCTGGGACCACTGTTTCATCGCCGAATACCCGTCGGGTGCGGCCTTCGTCGAGATGGTCAAGGATCCCGACTACCGGAAAGCCGTCGTTCACCGCCAGGCCGCCGTGCTGGATTCCCGCCTCATCCGGCTCGCGCCGAAGAAGGCGGGGGCGGGGTTCGGCGAATAGGCGTCCTCAGGGCGCAGTGTAGTAATCCAGCACCGGCTCCGGATTTATCTCTCCGTCATAGGTGGCGTCGACCTCGTAGCGCACCAGCGTGAAGCGCCCGTCGCGGAAGAGCCACAGGCCCGAAGACGAGGCATCGCCCACTCCGCGCCATTTCGCGTGCGACGAGATCGTGTGCTCCTCGGGGGAATAGAACGAGTTCACGAGCTGGTCCTGGACCGCGTATCCGGTGATCCGGATGTCCTCGACGGGACTTTCCGAATCGTCGTCGTTTTCGCGGCGGATCTGCAGGTCCGGCTCGGCGAACTGAAGATGGCGCAGTCCGTCGAGTTCGGTCGAGATGTAGTAGACGTGGCTCTCGTTGTAGGCGCCCATCCCGCAGAAGAAGCGGAAGAGATGGGCTTCCCGGGCGGGCTCCTCGGGTCCGTCATAGGTCGCCCGATAGCTGATCGTGTGGACTTCCGGCGCGTTTGCCGGGTCGTCCCCACCGGCGCCCGCGCCGCAGATGTCCGCATAGGCGGTCCGGAATAGCCGCTCTGCGCGACGCAGCAGCGCGTCTTGCTCGGAAGGCGGAGGCCCGTCTCCGCACGCGGCCGGCACGGCGTCCTCGAGCGGCTCCTCGGCTCTGGAGAACGACCAGTCGGAGATGTGCAGGGGCTGGAACGGAACGCCCTGGATCTGGGGATTGGCGAGCCGCGCCGTAAAGCAGCCGGAAAACACCTGTTCGCTGCCGTCCGTGTTCGTGGCGCGGATCGCGATCGGGATGTTGAAGAAACGGCTTCCGGCCGCGCCTTCCTCACCGACGGCGCCCGTGAGGAGTTCGACCCGCTCGGTCTCGGCATAACCGTCGGAGAACGCCTCGAAATCGGCTGCGGGCTTCTTCTCTGCGTAATAGCTCCAGGCGCGGGCGAATTCCCGCCGGTTGACGGCGTTGTAGTAGGACTCGATCAGGGCGGCGGCATCCGACCGGTCGTCCTTGTAGGGGAGGTCCAGTCCCGGCGCGGCTTCGGCATGGAGGATCGATGTGCCAAGTGCAAGCAGTGCGAGTAAGCGAATCGGCATGGCGAACCTCCATTGGAAGCCCGCAGTTTAGGCGGCGTTTGCGGCGCGTCTGTGAAACTGCCGACGTTCAGCGCCGCCTCGCCAACGGCTCC
>CATMOC010000556.1 GCA_950071955.1 uncultured Mesorhizobium sp.
CCCGCCGCGTCATCAACTTCGGCCACGCGCTGAAGAACACGCTGGTGCCGGTGATCACCATCACCGGCCTTCAGGTCGGCTCGATCATCGCCTTCGCGATCATCACCGAGACCGTCTTCCAGTGGCCGGGCATGGGGCTGATGTTCCTGCAGGCGGTACAGAGCGTCGATATCCCGATCATGGCGGCCTATCTGCTCCTGATCGCCTTCCTGTTCGTGATGATCAACTTCATCGTCGACATGCTCTACGTCGCCGTCGATCCGCGCATCCGTATCGGCGGGGCGCGCGGATAAATGGCAACCGTGGCGGATCGCAAGAGCGAGACCGGAACGGCGGACGGCGACGTGCCCGCGCGTGCCCCCGGCTTCCTCGAAAGGGCCCGCGACAGCGACGTCTGGTACTCGTTCACGCGTTCGCCGCTCACCATCGTTTCGGCGATCGTGGCGCTCGCGCTGGTGCTCTCGGCGCTGCTGGCGCCACTGATCGCGCCGCACAATCCGTTCGACCCGGCGACGTTGTCGATCATGGACTCCTTCTATCCGCCAAGCTGGACCGGCGAAGGCGACCCGCGTTTCCTGCTCGGAACCGACGACCAGGGCCGAGACATCCTCTCCACCATCCTCTACGGCATGCGTATCTCGCTGGCGGTCGGCTTCGCCAGCGTCATCTTCGCAATGGTCATCGGCGTGACGCTCGGGCTGGTTGCCGGCTATGTCGGCGGCGCCACCGATTCCATCATCATGCGCATCGCCGACGTGCAGCTGACCTTCCCGGCGATCCTCACCGCGCTTCTGATCGACGGTGTCGCGCGCGGGCTCGCAGGACCTCGCTCCTACGAGGACATCGTCTTCGGCGTTCTGGTGCTTTCGATCGGGCTGTCCTTCTGGGTCCAGTACGCCCGCACCGTGCGCGGCTCCGTTCTGGTCGAGAAGAACAAGGAATACGTGCTGGCGGCGCGGCTGATCGGGCTGCGTCCCTGGACGATCATGTTCAAGCACGTGCTGCCGAACGTGCTGGGACCCGTCCTGGTGATCGCGACCATCAACCTGGCGCTTGCCATCATCACCGAGGCGACGCTGTCCTTCCTCGGCGTCGGCGTGCCGCCGACCCAGCCCTCGCTCGGAACGCTGATCAGGATCGGCAACGACTTCCTGTTCTCCGGCGAATGGTGGATCACGATCTTCCCCGGAATAACCCTCGCGGTGCTGGCCCTGTCGGTGAACCTGCTCGGCGACTGGCTGCGCGACGCGCTGAACCCGAAGCTCAGATGACCCCGATCCTCTCCGTCCGCAACCTGAGGGTGGAAATCCCGACCCGCCAGGGCGTTCTGACCGCCATCGACGACCTGTCCTTCGACATCGCGCCCGGCGACGTCCTGGGCGTGGTGGGGGAATCCGGCGCCGGAAAATCGATCACCGGATCGGCCATCATCGGCCTGCTCGAGCCCCCCGCGCGCGTCGCGGGCGGCGAGATCCTGCTGGCCGGCGAGCGGATCGACCACCTGCCACCCGACCGGATGCGCGGGATTCGGGGCCGACGCATCGGCATGATCTTCCAGGACCCCCTGACCAGCCTCAATCCGCTCTACCGCATCGGCGACCAGCTCGTCGAAACCATCCTGACGCATGAGCGCATCCCGCAGCGGGCCGCGCGCGACAAGGCGCAGCGCCTCCTGGAGGAGGTCGGTATCCCCGCGGCCGGCGCCCGGATGTCGGCGTATCCGCACCAATTTTCCGGCGGCATGCGCCAGCGCGTGGTCATCGCACTGGCGCTGGCAGCCGATCCGGAACTCGTCATCGCCGACGAGCCGACAACAGCGCTCGACGTTTCCGTGCAGGCGCAGATCATCGCGCTCCTGAAGAAGCTCTGTGCGGAACGGGGAACGTCCGTCATGCTGATCACCCACGACATGGGCGTGATCGCCGAGACGGCCGACCGCGTCTGCGTGCTCTATGCCGGACGTCTGGCCGAGATCGGTCCCGTTCGCGACGTGGTGAAGCACCCGCAACACCCCTATACGCAGGGACTGATGGCGGCGATCCCCTCGCTCGCCGGCGACCCGGATGAGAAGCTGGCGCAGATTCCCGGCTCGATGCCCAGGCTGGGCGCCATCCCGCCCGGCTGCGCTTTCAACCCGCGCTGCCCCTATGTCTTCGATCGCTGCACCGGCGAACGGCCGGGCATCTACCCGGCCGGGGCGAGCGAGGCCTCCTGCTACCTCCACGATCCGGCGGGCAGCGCCCCCGCGGATGCGGCCGAGCGTGCCGCGGCGTCCGGCATCCACGTCGCCGCACGCACCACGGAGGCGGCGCGATGAGCGTGCTGGAAAAGCCTTCCGCGGGAGCGGGCGCGAGGACGGGGCCCCTGGTCGAGGTGAAGGGGCTGCGGCGCGTCTTCGACCTGTCGAAGCCGCTGCTCAACCGGCTGATCGAAGGCGGCGGTCGCGTCAAGCTGACGGCAGTGGACGGCGGCGACTTCTCGATCAACCAGGGCGAGACCTACGCGCTGGTCGGCGAATCCGGCTCCGGCAAGTCGACGATCGCCAAGATCATGGTCGGGCTGCTGCCCCCGTCGGTCGGCTCGATCTCGATCGAGGGAACCGACGTCTGGAGCGAACGCTCCGGCGATGTGCGGCGGCGCATGCAGCGCCGCATCCAGATGATCTTCCAGGACCCGTTCGCCAGCCTCAACCCGCGCTGGCGCGTCCATGCGATCATAGAGGAGCCGATCAAGGCCTTCGACCTGATCCCGGACGCACGCGACCGCACGGCGCGCGTCGGCGAACTCCTGTCGCTCGTCGGGCTCGATCCGCGCGACGGTCAGAAGTTCCCGCACGAGTTTTCCGGCGGACAGCGCCAGCGCATCGCCATCGCCCGCGCGCTCGCCTCCAACCCACGCTTCATCGTCTGCGACGAGCCGACCTCGGCGCTCGACGTGTCGGTGCAGGCGCAGGGCCGGAGCCTCTTGCGCGCCC